>JBOGIN010000161.1:0-2335 GCA_050742275.1 Vicinamibacteraceae bacterium | reverse complement strand
GCCGTGTGCACCTGCACGGGAATATTCACCAGGCCGAATGAGATGGCGCCCGTCCAGATGGCTCGTGCCATGTGATCTTCCTCGCCCGGTTCATGAGCATCGGTCTGCCACACCCCTGAAGTCCACTCAGCGATGGCGGGCACGGCGCCCTGGCTGCGCGACGCCGGGAGCTGTCTGCGGCTCCCGACCATAGGCGCCCGCTACCTTCCGCGAAGCCGGCATGGAACGGTCCGGATAACGGGCGCCAGCTTCCTTCTGTGCCATGGACCGGCTCCCCGCCTTGTGCGACGTGTGGCGATCCTGCCGGTCTTCGAGCGGCTGTTCGCCAACTCGGCCCGCGGCGTCCTCCGGCGGCGGAGAGCTCTCATCGAGATCGGAACGCCGTCGGCGCGGGCGCGCTTCGGCGTCGGCCGGTTGACGGTTACTGACGCCGGCCCGCCTGACGCGACCGCGAGATTGGGCGGCCGCACGTGAGCGGTCTTGCACGCTGGTCGGCGGCCGCTGGCCGGTTGGGCCTCTCTCCTTGCGGCGAAGACGCGCGACCTCCTGCTTCTCGATTTGCTGCAGCACGTCCTCGCCTTGTCGCTCGCGGCCTGCCACCTTGTAGTGATCCGGATTCACATTGATGCGCTTACTCATAAGCTCTGCCATCAATCGGCACCACTCCCAACGGCATGCTACGCAAAGGCGGTACCAGTCACAGCCGTCCGTATCGAGGCGCTGCAAAGGCGCGCCCCGCCGGCGGCGCCATCTGCTCGAGCGCATGTGTCTTGGTGGAAAACAGTCCGCCGTGCGCCAATGATGTTTTTTGACACCTTGACGCTCGGCCTTCTCATACGGCCCCGCCTTCGAATCGGCACGCCCGTTGCTTCGATCAACGCTGGTAGGCGACTGACTGAAGGAGGAACCTCATGGCGGCCCTGAATACTCTGCATCCGCTCTTCGTCACGGAGCTCAAGGACCTCTTGGACGCAGAGCACCAGCTTACCCGCGCACTGCCGCGGTTGATGAAGTCTGCCCAGTCCGACAAGCTGCGCGACGCGCTCGAGATGCACCTGGACGAGACCAAAGAGCACGTCGAGCGCCTAACCGGAGCGTTCGAGGCGCTCGGCGAGCGCGCGTCCGCCAAGACGTGTGCCGGAATGCGCGGCATCATCAAGGAAGCGGACGAAGATGTGAAGGCGGATGCGGACGGCGCCGTGCGCGATGCCGCCATCATCGGAGCGGCGCAGAAAGCTGAGCACTACGAGATCGCCGCGTACGGCACGGCGCGCACGCACGCGGTTCGCTTGGGCTTCTCCGAGGTCGCGCAGATCCTGGAGCAGACCCTGAAAGAGGAAAAGCGCGCCGACAAGAAGTTAACCGAGATTGCCGAGGCTCAGGTCAATCCTCAGGCGGTCGAGGGGGAAGCGGGCGCGGGTGCGCGAGGGGGTGCCGCCGCTCGCGCACGGCGCGGCTGATGACCCGCTTGACGACCGTGAACAGCGGTCAGCGCGGGAAGGGCGACGACGGAAGAGAGCTGCCTGGCGGCTCGTCGCAGGCTCCGGAGCCGCCGTCACCCGCCGGCGATGACGAGACGTTGACCGGCGAGCTGGGATCAGAGGGAGGCAGCCAGGGTGAGCTCGCGCAGGCAGCCCGGGCGGCTGATGAAGAGCGACCGTTGCTGCCGCAGCTCGTAGCGCTTGCGCTCGTTCTGTTGCTGGGCGCCGTGTTGCTCTGGCTCGTTGTCACGATGCGCTGAATCTCAGGGTGACGTCGGAGATACTCGACGATGCGCGTATCAGGACTGGACTACGACCAGGCGGACGCGTGAGGAGGAGGAGAGCAATGCGAGCGAGTGAGGGAGGAGCCAGTGGAATTCCGACGATGGCGGTGGGGATTGGCCTGGGAGCGGCGCTCATGTACGCGCTGGATCCCATCGCTGGTCGTCGTCGCCGCGCCCTGGCGCGCGACAAAGCAGTCCACGCGGGCCGCAAGCTTCGTGATGGCACCGACACGACGGCGCGCGATGTCGGCAATCGCATGGCAGGATGGGCGGCGCGCCTTCGATCGACGATTACATCCGAGACGCCGGGAGATGACGTCCTCGCTGCGCGCGTCAGGTCGGCGCTCGGCCGTGTGGCGTCCCATCCGCGAAGCGTGGAGGTGACCGTTGGCGATGGCCTCGTCACCCTGTCTGGGCCGGCTCTCGCGGAGGAGGTGGATCACATTCTCGCTGCGGTGCGACGCGTGCGTGGTGTCCGCGACGTGGAGAGTCTGCTGGATGTCCGCGAGCAGCGTGCCGACGAGCCTGGGCTCCAAGGCGGCGCGGTGCGCCCCGGCCGCTATCCAGAGA
>JBOGIN010000160.1:0-2146 GCA_050742275.1 Vicinamibacteraceae bacterium | reverse complement strand
AGCCATGCTTCTCTCAACCCACGATCTCGATCTCGCGCTCCGCTCATCCGATCGCATCTGGCTGCTGCCAAAGCACGGGCCGCTCAGCGTGGGGGCGCCCGAGGACCTGGTGCTGAGCGGCGCCTTCGAAGCCGCGTTCGCGGGCGAAGGTGTCCAATTCGAGCCGGCGCTCGGCTCTTTTCGCGTCCGGTCTGCGGCACAGGGAAACATCAGCGTCGAGGGCTCAGGGCTTGCGCGCGCCTGGACGATACGCGCGCTCGAGCGCGCCGGCTACCACGTCGTGGAGGATAACGTGCGGATGCGGGTGGTGGTGCGCGATGGATCGCCACCGGGCAGCGGTCGGCCTGCCTGGTCGCTGATCGAGCCCGATCGATCGCTCGAGTGCCGTTCGGTGGAAGAGTTGCTCGATCGGCTCAGAAGCTGACTACGCATCTCGGAGGATCACGCTCGGGTCCACGCGTGACGCGTGGCGCGCAGGAAGCCAGCACGCCACGGTGCCGACAGCGGCGATGGTGAGCACGACAAGCGCGTATGTGCCGGCATCGTACGGTGTCACGCCGAACAGCAAGGTGGCCATGAACCGGCCAGCCAGGAACGCAGCACCCAGCCCCAACACCGCGCCGAAGGCGCAGAGCCCGAGGCCTTCGCGCAGCACCAGGCCGCGCACGCCGCCGGGCGACGCGCCGAGCGCCATGCGAATGCCCATCTCCCGGCGGCGCTGCGCCACCGCGTAGCTGATGACCCCGTACAGGCCGACGGCCGCGAGCGCCAACGCCAACACCGAGAACGCCGTGAAGAGCAGGCCCCACAGCCGCCGCTGCCACAGCGACTCCATCATCGTCCGCTCGATGGTCTTCGTCCAGGGAACGGCAAGCGTGGGCTCCGCCGTCAGGATCGTCCGCCGGACGGTCTCGGCCATGGTGTCGGGATCACCATTGGTGCGTGCGAGGTAGTAGCCGTTGGTGACCCGCCACTGCGTCATCGGATAGTACAGCTCGACGCCTTCCTCTCCCTCGGCGGCTTCCTGCTTGACGTCACCCACGACACCGACAACGCGCGTCCAGGGATTCTCGGGATTCGCCTCCATCCAGGAGAGATACCGACCGATGGGGTCCTGATTCGGCCAGAACAACCGGGCGGCACGCTCGCTGATCACAACCACCGGTTCCGAGGTCGTCGTATCGGACGGCTCGATGAGACGCCCCGCACGAGCGGAATACGCAGCGTCTTGAAGTACGCCGGACTGACATCGGCACCGGTGATCGAGACCTGCACCCTGCCCTCATGCTCCGCCCGCCCGCGAATGTAGACATCCGCACGAATCCTACCTCGGCTCGTGAGACTGTACGGCAGCGAGTTGGTCACCGCGGCGGACGAGACACCGGGCAATGACGCGAGCGCTTCGAGCACGCGCTGATGCTGCGCGCTCACGGCGGCGGCGGCCTCCATGCGCGTCCCGTCGGCCCACGCCACGGTACGGGCCGCGAGCACGCCGCTTCCCTGAAAGCCGGGATCACGTTGCTGCAGGTAATGGAACGTTTTCACCATCAGACCAGCGCCAATCAAGAGCAACACCGAGAGCGCCACTTCCACGACGACGAGCGCGGACCGCAGCCGAGACCGCGCCGAGCCGCGTGCGCCTTCCCGCAGGCCGCTGGTCACGCTCACGCGGGCCGCAGCCAGCGCTGGGGCCAGCCCGAAGAGCACGGCAGTCGCCAGGCCAGTCACGACGGTGAACGCGAGCACCGGTCCGTCAACCTCCACGCGCATCCACATGGGAAGCGGCACCGGGATCAGCGCCAGCAGCCCGCGCACACCGGCCAGCGCGAGCAGAATGCCGAGTCCCGATCCGACCAGACCGAGCAGGAGACTCTCCGTGAGCAGCGCACGCGCAATCCGCCGACCGCTGGCGCCCAGTGCGATCTTCACCGCCAGCTCGTTCCGACGTGTGGCGGCGCGCACGAGCAGAAGATTCGCAACGTTTGCGCAGCAGATCAGCAACACCATCCCCACACCAAGGAGGCAGACGACCAGGTACGGGCGCACGGCACCCATCTCGAACTCTCGAAGCGGCGTCAGCTCCACGCCCACACCGGCATTGGTGTCGGCGAACTCACGCCCGAGTGCCGCCGCAACGCTGTTGAGA
>JBOGIN010000159.1:0-3193 GCA_050742275.1 Vicinamibacteraceae bacterium | reverse complement strand
CGCGAGTTCAGCCTCGTGACGCCGGACGGCCATCGCATTCGATTCGGCGAGCCAATCCCGGACAAGGCATGAGCCGGACGCTCACCGTCGTTGCACGACCTGAGCCGCATTTCCGTCCCCTTCGCAGCCACTCGGGACGACACGTTGCAACCTGGTGGCCGCGCCTACTCGTCTCGTAGGGCCTCTGTCGGCTGGACGCGAAGCGCTCGACGTGCCGGCGTGGCCGCGGCCAAGAGGCCGACCAGCAGCACGATCGCCGCTACAGCTGGCAGCATGGCCATGCCGTTCTCGCCCGTGATCTCCCCTTCGGCGAGCATCATCCATGCAGACGTGCTACCGATGGTAATGCCGATCGCGAGCTGAGCCAACGAGCGCGACATGATCATGGTCAGCAGGCGAAACGGGGTCGCTCCGAGCGCCAGCCGAAGGCCGATCTCCGCGCGTCGCTGCGTGACCGTGAACGCCATCAGCGCATAGAGCCCCGTTGCTGACAGCAACAGCACGCTCAGCGTGATCAGGCCCGAGACACTCGCGACCAACCGCAGCTCCGTTTGCAACCGCCACAACAACTCGTCCATCGGCACGATCGACGACAGCTGTAGATTCCGATCCACGCCGCCGACGATCTCGCGCAGCCGATTGGTGAATCTGGCTGGTGTTCCGCCGCGTACCCGAATCGCGAGCAGGACGAGCTCCGCCTCGCCCCGTCCGGCAGGGAAGTACATCATCGGGTCTGCGGTTGCGGGTGTCGCTGGTGCGGGGAAGTCGCTGATGACGCCGACAATCTCGAGCCACGGGCCTGGCGCTTTCGAGTCTCGTCGTTCCCGGATCCGGCGGCCGACGGCATCACCGGCAATCAGACGTCGGGCAAAGGTTCGGTTGACGATTACAGGAGCGCTCTCCTTATCGATATCGTGCGAGTCGAACGCGCGGCCCGCAAGCAACTGAATATCGAATGGCTCCAGAACATCGACGTCGATCTGATCGAGGTCGGCGCCAATTCGCCCCGTGCCGGTCTGGTACACGCCTTCACGTCCTTCGATCTCGAGCAAGGCGTTCCGTTCGTTGTCGGGTACGCCCAGGAGGAACGAGATGTCCGCGACATCGGGCTCGCCGCGGAGCCGCGGCACGAGTGCCGCCTGCCGATCGCGAAAGCGCGCCGCGAAGGCAGCGTCCAGATTCACGCGATCAGCGTCCGAAGCCGTCTCACGCTCCATGTCCAGGCGCGCTACCAGGAACTCGTCGGCGGCAAACCCTGGGTGGGCAGTGGCGGACTGAACCGACTGCCACGCGGTCGCGATCGCGACCGGCAGAAGCGCGACAGCCAGTGCCACCTGCACGATGATGAGCGCGCCGTACATGCGGCCGATTTTCCATCGTGACGCGCGGGCGGCCGCGTGCTGCAGGCCAGTTTGCGCCCGTCGTCCGGTCGCCTGGAGCGCCGGGATGACGCCGACTACCACCGCGCCGAGCACCGCGAGCCCAAGCACGTTCCTGATGACCGGACCCGACGTCAGCGTGGTGTCCACCCAGAAGGGGGCTTGCACGATGAGCGCCTGCAGCTGCTGACGCACGATGGTGGCAAGCAGCAGTCCGACGGCGGACGCGACAGCGGACAGCACCAGCCCCTCCGCAAACATCTGGGCGACGATGCGTGAACGGCTCGCTCCGAGCGCGGTTCGGACGGCGATCTCGTTCCGACGCGTGGCGGTGCGCGCATGTACCAGAACGGCGACGTTCGCGCCGACGATCCCCAGTAGCAGGAGGGTCGCGAGATGGGCGCCGATGGTTTCACCCTGATGCATCTCGGCGAAGAACCAGTGGGTGTAGGGAAGCACTCGCGGACGAAGCGCAGCGTGCGTGTCGGGATGATCGACGGCCGCGCGCTGCCCGACGACCGTCAGCTCCGCTTGTGCCGCCGCCAAATCAGCATCCGGGACGAGCCGCCCGAAGACATTGAGCACCGGCCCACCGCCGCGCGGATAATCGGCGGGATCGAGGCGCAGCGGCGCCCAGTAGTTTTCGTTCTCAGGGAAGCCGAAGCCGTCTGGCATGATCCCGACGACCGTGTGCGGTGTGTCGCCGACCAGCACCGAGCTGCCGATGATGCGCGGGTCGCCGCCGAAGCGCCGCTGCCATTCGTCGTAGCCGATGAGGAGTACGGGCGGTGCGGCGTCGTGCTCGTCGGCGTCGAGCAGAAATCGTCCCAGCAGCGGGGGAACACGCGCGATGCGGAAGGCCGACGCGCTGATCTGGGCGATGCGCACCGGCTCGGCTGCTGCGAGGTTGCGCTTCAGCAACTGGTAGGCGCCGACCTCCTCCACGGTCTCGAGTCCGCGCCACGCGGTGAGGTCGTGCAGTGCCCGTGGCCGCGGCTCGTTCGTCCTGGTGTCCCAGTTCTCGATCGCGACGATGCGATCGCCGTCCTCGAACGGAAGGCTGCCGTTAACCACCGCATCGAAGGCTGCGGCGGCAGTGCCGCAGGCAACGACAACGGCAATCGCAAAGGCCCCGGCAAGCGAGAGCCCGGGATACCTGACTAGCATCCGCACGCCGAGCTTGACGTCCAGCCAGGACATCCCTGTGCGCATCCAGGAGCTTACTACGCGAGAGTGGAGCGTTTGGTTCACGCCTTGGCGGATTCCGTTCGCGATGGTCCATCATCGGCCAGTCGTCCGTCTACGAACATCGCGCGGGCCGCGCACGAGGGCCGCGCAGTTGACGGGCTGAGGCGGGCGGCCTGAGCCCCTCTCTCTCGCCATTCAGACGGCTATACCACATCTGGTATGATAGGTCCTGTGGCGTGGATCGTCGAGACGTTGAATGTGACGCCGAGCTGGCCGGGTTGCCGGCGGACATACGTGCGCGTTTGACGCGGATTTCGGAGTTGATCAAATCCGTGGGCCGGCCGGCATCGCACGGGCACTCTACGTCAACGCGAAGGAGCAGCGTGTGGTGGGCAAAGGAACTGAAACCATGACGAAGATCAGCGAGCTCCACCGCCGCTGGAGCACGGATGCCGACTACAGGGACGCCTACGAGGCCTTTGGTGAAGAGTTCGACCTCGCACGGGCGCTGATCGAGGCGCGGACTGCAGCGGGGCTGTCGCAGTCGCAGCTGGCTCGGCGCATGAAGACCTCGCAGTCCTACATCGCGCGCATCGAGGGCGGCAAGGTGCGACCATCAACAGATG
>JBOGIN010000158.1:0-1681 GCA_050742275.1 Vicinamibacteraceae bacterium | reverse complement strand
GTCTAAAGACCGCGCGCTACGAGGAAGAAGCTCGGAACCCGCACGTCGAAAACCTATCCTTGTGCTCGCGGGTGGAACTGCTCGTAGAGCTGCTTGAGGCGTGCCTCGAGGACGTGCGTATAGATCTGCGTCGTGGACAGATCGCTGTGCCCGAGCATGGCTTGGATGGCACGCAGATCGGCGCCACGCTCCAGCAGGTGCGTGGCGAAAGAATGGCGAATGATGTGCGGCGACGTCCGGCTCTTGATGGCGGCCTGCTGCGCGTACTGCCTCAGGATCCCCCAGAATCCAACGCGCGTCAGTCCCGTTCCGCCACGGGCATTGACGAAGAGCCGCGCCGAGGTCCGCCCCTTGAGGAGCCGTGGCCGCACCTCCCGCGCGTAGCGGCGCACCCAATCGGAGGCCTGCTGTCCGATGGGAACGAGCCGTTGCTTGTTTCCCTTGCCGGTGCAGGTCACGCAGCCGGCATCGAGATTCAGGTCTGCCGGCTTGAGATCAAGGAGCTCCGAAACGCGCAGCCCGGTGGCGTACAGCAGCTCGATGAGCGCGCGATCGCGCACGCCGCGCGGCGTCGACACATCAGGTGCTGCGAGCAGGGCGTCCACCTCCTCGAGCGACAGGCAGTGCGGCAGGGGCTGCCACGCGCGCGGCGCGCGAAGGTCGGCGGCCGGGTCGTCAGTAAGCCGCCGCTCCAGCAGGAGAAATCTGTAGAAGCTGCGCAAGGTCGCCACCGCGCGCGCAACCGTTCGAGGCGAGTACCCCTCGCTCATCAGGCCGCGCACGAACGCCTCCAGCGCGCCCCGGTCGAGCGCCTCGATCGGCTGTTCCCGCCCGGCGGCAAATCGGGCGAGCAGCAGGAGGTCGTGACCGTAGCCCTCCACGGTATGCGCCGACAATCGGCGCGCCACACGCAAATGATCGAGGTAGGTATCGACGAGCTGCGACATTGGGTGAGTGCTGACCCCTGCCCCCTGACGCCAGCTAGTGCCGTTGACATGCCGCAGCACGAGCAGTACGATTCGCCGCTGCGAATTGCCTCGGTCGACGCTGTCGGGCCCCTGGCCTCGCGCCGGACGTCTGATCATCATGCAAAAGCACTCTAAATGGGAACTCCTGCCTACCGAAGCCATTAACCCGGCGAGCTTGAACCTCGACAAAGCGCCCATCGCCGACATCATCGACCTCATGGTCAACGAGGACCGGAAGGTCGTCGCGGCCGTCCATCGGGAAAAAGACCGCATCGCCAACGGCGTGCAGATCATCGTCGAGTCGTTCAAGAAAGGGGGACGCATCGTGTTCGTTGGCGCCGGCACGAGCGGCCGGCTGGGTGTGTTGGAGGCGGCGGAGATGCCGCCGACATTCGGCGTCCCCTCCAGTCTGGTCCAAGGCATCATGGCCGGCGGCAAGGAGGCGGTGTTTCGCGCACGCGAGGGCGTCGAGGACGATTACGAAGAGGGCGCGCGCGCTGTGGCGCGTCTCCGGCCTACGAAGAAAGACGTGGTCGTCGGCGTGTCGGCCAGCGGCATCACACCCTTCGTTCGCGGCGCGCTCACGCGGGCCCGCAAGGCTGGGTTGCGGATCATCTTCGTCACGTGCTGGCCCGGAACCGAGCTGCAGAACTTCGTCGACCTCATCATCGCACCGAACGTCGGGCCCGAGGTGCTGACCGGCTCCACCCGCT
>JBOGIN010000157.1:0-2283 GCA_050742275.1 Vicinamibacteraceae bacterium | reverse complement strand
CTCTTCGACGCTGACCGGCGTCACCTGATATCTCCGCGTAAGCCGGCGCTCCGCCGACTGGAGATAAACGTGGGTCGACGCCGAGCACGAGAAAGGAGCCGTGCTTGATGGCGTACTGCAGGCGCTCATCGAAACGCTGGACCTCTTCGGGCGGCTCCGTGGCTTCCGCACCGGTCGTGCGCGTCCGAATCGTGGTGCTCGACGTGACCGCAAGCGCCGCCGCAAGCCGCGGCCGGTACGCGCCCTCCCCGCCGGCTTCCTGCGGATCCCACTCGAGCCCGAGATCGGTCTGCTGTAGGAGCGCGTCCAGCTCCGGGCGGCCTGGCAAGCGCGCCGCTTCTGGATAGCGGCCCACCACACGGCTTCGCAGCTCGTCGACGGTGAGCGTGAGCTTCGGCGCGCCGAGCAGCGCGCCCTGCGCGAGTTGGAGCGCGCGGTCTGCCGGCATGTTCCGCGGATAGATCTCCAAGCGACTCGAGGCGGCAGCTTGCCGGGAGGCAGCCGCTGCGAGCTGCACCAGCCGCGCAGGCGGCAGCGCAGACATACCCTCCGGAAGAGCGACGTCCTGCAACTCGTCGAGCGCTCGGGTTGGCGGCAAGAGCGGATCACTGGCTGCCAACTCGTCCGCCTTGGCACCGAGGCGACGTGCGTAGTCACCGACCTCCTCATCCGTCGCCACCAGCAACACCTGCTGACGAATCTCGGTGAACCGTGGCTCGGACCGCTCTCGCTCCGCTTCTATGGCAGCGCGCGTCACGGCGAGCGCCCTGATGCTCCGCAGCGGCTCCGGTGCCTCCGACACGCGCATCGTCAAGAGCGCTTGCGCCAGCTCGCGTGCGGTCATCACGCGGCCGTGCGACTGCACGAGCTCGAAGACGTCGTTTCTGAGGCGCGTGATGGAAGGATCCTTCACCCATCGCGCCCGCGCCCGTGTCACCACCTGACTGACACGCGCGCGTGTCAGTCCCAGTTGCTGCGCCACATCCGACTGCGTCGGCCAAGGCTCCTCCGGCAGCTCGTCGTGGCTCGGCGCCAGGAATCGCGCGAGCACGCGCGCCTCTCCTGCATCCGTTGCCTTCCCCCGCGGCATGAGACGCGCCATCAGCAAGTCAATGCTGATGACCTCGTCGGTGTCATCTCCTGTCGTGCTTCCCTGCGTCGTCGGCATTGGCTCGAGTGTGGCGAGCCTACGCCACAGCGCGTCCTTCACGCGTCGGATCTCCTGCCGCGTCTTTGCACCAACGCCAGGCATGGCATATAGCCGGCGGGACGACAGCGTCGCCAAATCACCCGCAGCGAGGACGTGCTGGCGCTCCAGCGCATTGAGCGCTCGCGTGCTGAGGCCAAGCGGCGCGAGAGGTGTGTCCCGCGTGGCTTGCGCGACGGCGGCCGAGAAGTCCAGGTCTGCGGGTTCATCGACTGGAGCCCGCACGCGGTCAGTACCAGCAAAGATGCCGCGCCAGGCAACTAGCATCTCATCCGCGTTGTCGAAACGCTGGGCCGCATCTCGCCGCAGCGTTCTCTTGAAAAAGGCGGACATCGCCTCGCGCAGGTCCGGATCGAAGAGGCCTGTCTCAAGGGTGACCTCTTCGTCCAGCACGGCCGGGTCGCTTCTACCATCTCCCCACGCGGGCAGGCGAGCTGTTGCCATCTGATAAAGCGTGACCGCGGCGGCAAAGCGCTCTGCCGCTAGATCCCAACGCGGCGGTTTGCGCAAGACGATGAAGGGATCCAAATACGGGACGGTGCCGGCGTGGATCGACTCGGTCGACGTGCGCGATAGCGAAAAATCAAAGAGCACGAGATGCAAGCGATCGTGGCGGCCGAGCTGCGCCACGCCAATGTTCTCCGGCTTGATATCGCGATGCGGAATGCCCGTCTGTTCAAGGTAGTTGACCGCGACCAGGAGGTCCTCGCCGAATCGGTGCAGCAGCTCCAGATGCAGCGGACCATCCTCCTCGAGCCGCTTCGCGAGCGTCCGCTCACCTGCGCGCTCCATCAGCAGCGCCGCGTGTCCGGCAATGTCGATGACGCCGCCGTGTATGCGGACGATGTGCTGGTGATGCAGCTCCTGGAGGACAGCGCCTTCGTGGCGAAGTCGGTCGTTGTGCTCGGGCGAGGCAGCAATCTTCAGCACCAGCTCTCGCCCGTCGTCGTTTCTGGTGACCAGGAACACGACCGACGTCGACCCGCGGCCGATGCGCTTCTTGACGACGAGACCGCCAGGCAGCGTGTCGTTTGGGCGCGCCTCCGTGGGATTCTGCGGCGCGGGCTGCTCTGGTC
>JBOGIN010000156.1:0-2646 GCA_050742275.1 Vicinamibacteraceae bacterium | reverse complement strand
GCGATCACCCCCGCGAAGTAAGTGAGTCCCAGCTCGGCCACCACACCGAGTGCGCCGAGAAAGAAGACGGTGACCACGTGAAGCCCGCGCGAGATCTGCAACGACGTCCGGATGCCGTAGCGCACGGGGATTGAGTGAAGCCCATATGCACGGTCGAACTGCAGATCCTGGCAGGCATACAAGATGTCGAAGCCGGCCACCCAGGTCCCGATGGCGAGCGCCAGCAGCACTGGCTCCAACGCCATGGGCCCGCCGGCGGCAATCCAACCGCCTACCGGCGCGACGGCAAGCGCCAATCCCAGAAAAAGCTGCGTCGCCCATGTGTATCGTTTTGCGAGCGAGTACCAGAAGACGATGGCGAGTGCCAGCGGCGAGAGCGCAAGACAGACGGGACCGAGCTGCCACGCGGCGTACACGAAGACACCTGTGGCCACGGCCAGAAACGCGCTGGCTTCGGTCCATGACAGCGCGCCGCGCGGCAGCTCCCGCATCGCCGTTCGCGGGTTCAGGGCATCGAAGCGCGCGTCGACCAGGCGGTTGAACGCCATGGCGGCGCTGCGCGCGCCCACCATGGCCACCACGATCCAAACCACACGACGCCAGGTCAACGGCTCGTACCGGCTCGCGAGCAGCGCGCCAACCAGCGCAAACGGCAGCGCGAACACGGAGTGGCTGACCCGCACGAACGAGAGATACGTGCGGATGCGGGTCGTCCAAGTCATGATTGCAACCCTGATGCGACGAGCCTGGCTGCGCCACACCCCAACTATCCCATCCACCGAATACGGTCGGATGACACGCCCCGAACCAACCATTCTTCCACATCGTCGATCCCCGCCGGAAGCTCGATCGCGATCAGCCGCGCCACGCGTCCCGGGGCAATTGCTCCCAACTCGTCGAAGCCCAACGCCCGTGCGCCGTTGATTGTCGCCCACCGCAGCAGCTCAGTCGCAGCAACGCTGGGCGCCAGGCGTCTGAGTTCCGCCAGCTCCGCAAACAGGTCGAGATCCGGCACGCTCGCCAGACTGTCGGTGCCGACCGCCAACCGCACACCGCTCGCGCGAAACCGGTCGATTGGCGGGGACCCTACGCCCACCCACTGGTTGCTGCGTGGGCACGTTACCAGTGTCACCCCCGACTTCGCCAACGTCGCCAGCTCCACCTCCTCGAGCTGAACTCCGTGCACGACCGTCGTCGTGGGCGTCAGCCATCCCAACCGCGCCAGGAACTCGACCGGCCCGCAACCGGGCGCCCGCCAGGCCTGGGGCCAGACGCCGAGGTTCTCGAGGAGATCGCGCCAACTCCCGCCAGCCGTATGGAGGAACTCCACCTCTTCAGGTGATTCGCCCAGGTGCACGCTGATCTGACCAACGGGCTGCCCCCGGCTCGCGTGCGCGATGGCGATAAAGAGCTCGGGAGACGTCGAGTAAGGCGCGTGAGCCGCCAGAGCCTCACGCACCCTGGCCCCCGCATCGACCGTGTGCATGGCACTACGAGCCTCGGACACCATCGCGCGTGCGTCTCCCCTGAGCCCGAGCAGCTCGTGGAAGCTCAACGCGTGGAGCGTGCTTTCGCGGAGCACCGCAACGGCCGCGCGTGTGTTCCCGAGGTCGCCCACTGCCGCGGTGCCACAGCGCTCGAGCTGCCGCACGGCGGCCTGGATGGCGGCCACGGAAACGTCCTGCGCCGCGGCGCGCTCCCGCATCAACACGCGGACCCAGTCCGGCATGGCGCCGGCAGGCGGCACACGGCCTTGCAAGAACGATAGCTCGAGGTGTGTGTGTGCGTTGACGAGCCCGGGCAGAACGGCGACCGTTCCCAGATCCCGCTCGTCGTCAACGACGACACCGGCTGGCTCGTCGCCGGGAGGACCGACGCGCAGGATGCGGCCATCGGCAACGTCGAGCCAACCGTCGGCAATCGGCGGTTGAACGATGGGCAAGACCCAGGCCGCCCGCCACCGGACGCACGTTGGCGCCGCGGGGCTCTCCACGCTACGCCTGATCGCGCGCCGCGCGGCCGGCGCGGCTGCGCGCCGGATAGCGAGCGAGCTCGTCTGGGATCAGCTGATCATCGCCGGTCTTGGCCGTATCCAGCGCGCGGCGACGAGGGATGCGCTGCTCACGAAACAGCGGATCGCCGAGCAAGTCGTAGTGCATGTTGCGGCGCTTCGGCACGAACCCGATGTTCTCGATGTTCCGAACGATCTCGACCTCGTCCATGCAATAGCTGGCGCCCGCCGCACGCACGACATTCTCCTCGATCATGACGCTTCCCATGTCGTTGGCGCCAAAGAGGAGGCTGAGCTGCCCCACCTTTCCGCCTTGCGTCACCCACGACGCCTGCAGGTTGTCGAAATTGTCGAGGACGATCCGCGAGAGCGCGAGCGTGCGCAGGTATTCGAGCCCGGTGCGCTCGTATCCGCCGAGCTCCGTGTGCTCCGGTTGATAGCTCCAGGTGATGAAGGCGGTGAAGCCGCCGGTCTCGTCCTGTAGATCGCGGAGCCGCATCAAGTGGTCGATGCGCTCCGCTTCGCTCTCGACGCTCCCATACATCATCGTCGCCGTCGTCCGCAGCCCGGCCCGATGCGCGTGCCGCATGACGTCGATCCACTCGTCCGCTGTCGCCTTGCCGTAGCAATTGAGC
>JBOGIN010000155.1:0-3707 GCA_050742275.1 Vicinamibacteraceae bacterium | reverse complement strand
GGCTCGAGGAGATCCACAAGGCAGGCCAGGCGCTAAACATGCCCGCCGCCTACTCGACCACGACCATCGGACGGGCGCGCGAATTCGAGCGCACCTTCGGCGAGTTTCTGCTCGCCTTCGCGCTCTCCATCGTCTTCATGTACATGATCCTCGCGGCGCAGTTCGAGAGCCTCGTGCACCCGCTGACGATCTTGCTGTCACTGCCGGTGGCGGTGCCATTCGCGCTCTTCTCGCTCTGGATCATGGGCCAGACGCTGAACCTCTACTCGGCGCTGGGCCTGCTGGTCCTGTTCGGCGTCGTCAAGAAGAATGCGATTCTGCAGATCGATCACATGAACAACTTACGCGCAAGGGGCTTCGAGCGGCTCTCGGCCATCATGGAAGCCAACCGCGATCGGCTTCGGCCAATTCTCATGACGACGCTCGCGCTGGTGGGTGGCATGCTGCCGCTCGCGCTCGGCACCGGCCCTGGCGCCGAAGAGCGGCGGAGCATCGCCGTCGTCGTCATCGGCGGCCAGTCGCTCGCCCTGCTCCTCACGCTACTGCTCACCCCGGTTGTCTATTCTCTCTTCGACGATCTCGCCAGACATCCTGCCTGGCAACGCCTGTTCGCAAGGCAGGGACGCAAGCCCAACGCACCCAAAGCCGCTGCCGCGTGACATGTCACGACACCCTGACGTTATGACACTTCTCACGCGCGATCCGCGGGCTTAGCCCTAGAATTCACTTGTGTTGACAATCGTGGGGGCCGCCTTTAGGCGGCCCTGGGCCGGCTTCAGCCGGCCCCTACAGTAAACACAGGTGAATTCCTGGCGCCGTGAGCTGTATCACATCGGCAGTCTTCGAATCGTTCAACACGACACGCCCCGCCTGGGGGCCGCTCGTCTTCGAGCATCCGGTGGAGGTGCACGTCGCCACGCGGCTCGACCAGGTGCTTCCGGTGCTCGCCGAGGCGGACCGTGCCGCTCGCCGTGGTCTATGGGCAGTCATCGCGCTGGCTTACGAAGCCGCGCCAGCGTTCGAGCCTGCCCTTGCGCCAACGGCACGCTCGTCCGATCAACCGCTGGCCTGCGTCAGCTTGTTCGCTGACGCGGCCGATCGCCTTCCTGACGTGGAGGTGCCGCGGTGTCCGCGTCGCCTCACCCTGCAGCCAGCCATCTCGCGCGAGTGGTTCCAGACCGCTGTCCACAAGGTCCAGGGACACATTCGAGCTGGAGACACCTACCAGGTGAATCTCACCTTCCCCATGAAGGGCGCGTGGGCCGGCAGCCCGTATGCCTTGTATCGAGAATTGTGTGAGAGCCAGCAGGCAGGGTACTCGGCCTACCTCGTCTGCGGGGAACGAGCCGTCCTCAGCCTTTCACCGGAGCTCTTCTTCGAACGTGAAGGCAGCGTGATACGCACGCGTCCCATGAAAGGGACTTGTCCCCGCGGACGATGGCTCGAAGAGGACCGGCATCTGGCCGATCGCCTGGCGCACTGCGAAAAGGCACGGGCCGAGAACGTCATGATCGTCGACCTCTTGCGCAACGATCTCGGGAGGGTCGCTGCCGTTGGTTCCGTTCAGGTGCGGGACCTCTTCACCGTGGAGCCGTATCCAACGCTATGGCAAATGACGTCCACCATCGAGGCAAGGCTGCGCGAGGCGAGCGAGCGTCCGTCCGACGGCAGGCCGCACGTCGGCGACGCCAGTCTGCTGGACATCCTGCGTGCGCTCTTTCCGTGCGGATCCATCACCGGCGCACCGAAGATTCGCACCATGGAGATCCTGCGTGCGCTCGAAGTCGCGCCACGCGGCCTCTACACGGGCACGATTGGCTACGTCACACCCGGCGGTGACTGCGTCTTCAACGTCGCCATTCGCACCATTCTCATCGACCAACACACGAAGTCCGCGACGCTCGGCGTCGGCGCGGGTATCACGGCAGACTCTCTCGCGAACGCGGAGTACGACGAGTGTGTCCTGAAAGCAGCGTTCACGACGGCGCGTCCCTGGATACGCGCGGCCGCTGACGGGCAGCCTGCATCGCGATGCGCGAGCGACGAGACCTCATTCGAGCTGTTCGAGACCTTGAGGCTGGCCGATGGACGATTGTGGCTGTTGCAGCGTCACCTCGAACGGCTCGAGGCATCAGCGCGGTTCCTCGGCTTCAGATGGGACGCCGCCATCGCGCGCGATGCGCTCGATCGCGTGAGACGTGCGCATCTGGAGGGCACATGGCGGGTCAAGCTCCTGCTCGCGCGTGATGGCGATGTGCAAACGCACTGCGCTCGTCTGCACGATGAGTCGCCTCGCATCTGGCGAGTCGCCGTTGCCGGCCGTCCCATCGACGCCGCTGATCTCAGGCTGTTTCACAAGACCACGCACCGCGAGATCTACGATGCCGCCGCGCGCAGCCGCCCGGAGGCAGACGAGGTGCTCTTGTGGAACCGCAGCGGCGACATCACCGAGTCGACCATCGCCAACATCGTCGTGGAGAAGGCCGGCGCGCTGCTGACGCCTTCTCGCGAGTGTGGGCTTCTCGCGGGAACGTTTCGGGCAGAGTTGCTGGCGTCTGGCGCTATTCGGGAATCGCTGCTGACGCGCGACGACCTGCGCGAGTCGCCCCGCATGTGGCTGATCAATGCCGTCAGGGGCTGGATCCCTGCCGAGATCGTCCCGTAACCCGAGGGTATCGGTAGAGCGGCGCGTTAGGGCGGCCGATAGCCGATGACGCTCACCCGCCGCCCCACCCAAGAGGGATATCCATGTGTTGCCTCATTGAGCGTGGCGGCGCTCCCTGAGCGGCGTCTGCCTGATGGCGGCGCAGATCTCACGGAGCACCGAGCCGAGGTCGGCGTTCGTCGTCCGAAACTGATCGGCGTCGATGACGAGCGGTGCGCCGAGCACGACGAGCGGGGCGCCATAGGAGGGACAGGAGATGGCCTGTTGAATCGACAAGCCGCCCACCGCCTGGACGGGAATCGACACCGCGTCCACGACGGCTTCGAGCTCGTCGAGCGGGCTCAGGCCCGAGATCATTCGCCGTTCGTCGTACCCGATGTGGTGGATGATGAAGTCGACCCCCAACGACTCCAGCCAGCGCGCGCAGGCCACGCGGTCCTCCGCCGCGAGGTTGTCGCCCATGACCTTCACGCCGTAATCACGCCCAGCGTCCACGACGCGCCGAATGGTGGCCTCATGGGCACGCCCCATGACCACGACGAGATTGGCGCCCGCCTTGGCCATCATCTCCGCCTCCAAATAGCCTCCATCCATCGTCTTCAAGTCAGCCACGATCGGGTGATTCGGGAAGCGGGCGCGCATGGCCTCCACCGCGTGGAGCCCCTCGGCCAGCAGCAGCGGTGTGCCTGCTTCCAGCCAGTCCACGCCGGCCTCTACCGCCACCGCCGCGGTTTCCAGCGCTTCATCCAAGGACGTGAGGTCAAGTGAGATCTGCACGAGAGGAAAGGTCAGGCGATCGAGTGTGATGCTCATTGTTTGTCTATGGGGACCGTCGACGAGTCAGGCCGAGAGCAGCGTCGCGAGCGTCGGTTGCGCGATGTTGCCGCCGCTGAGGATGATTGCGCTCGTGCAACCGGAGTACCGCGCGGCCGCCTTGCGGTACCCCGCGACCGCCACACCGGCGGCACCTTCAATCGTCATGGCGTGCCCCTCGTGCACGAGGCGAATGGCTGCGGCGATCTCGTCCTCGCTCACCAGCACG
>JBOGIN010000154.1:0-2664 GCA_050742275.1 Vicinamibacteraceae bacterium | reverse complement strand
CGCTACGACACACGAAACGTCGCGCGACGAAACGGCTTCTATTGACTCGTTGGGCGCGAATGGCTGGGCAGCGCAAAGGCAAAATATGCTGCCTGCGGCTCGTCTTTCTTCACGTCCCGAGCCTTCGCCGGAGCCGCCCCAGCGGGCTCGGCGGCCGACACCTTCTCCGGCGTTGCCGACTCCTCATCCTCGTCCTTCTCGTCGTCGTCCTCTCGCATCGGGCTCGCGGAAATGACGATGAACTGCCGGCCGCCAGCTTCATAGGTCGCCGCGACGCCGAGCGGGTTCAACGGCAGCTTCTTGGCCCACAGCTCTTCGCCGGTATCCTTGTCGAAGGCGCGAAACGTGCCGTCCGGCGTGCCCGAGAAGATCAAGCCGCCCGCTGTTACCACCGCACCTCGAGGTGAGCCGGATCCCGTGGCTTTGATGCCCTTCTTGGCCAGCTCTGGAACCTCCCCGATCGGCACCTGCCACTTGATCGTGCCCTTGTTCAGATCGTAGGCGGTCATCGTCGACCAGGGCGGCGTGATGGGCGCCGGCCCGACGTTCGGCCGCATGTATCCGTAGTCGCTCCAGAAGCGCAGCGGACCTGTCGCCTCGTCTGACGGCTCCGCGTCGGCGGCGGCATCCAGCGTGGCATCGAACTCGGCGGCGGCTGCCTGCGCCTTGGCGGGGTCGGCCAGATACGCGATGAGGCCGGTCAACTCTCGATCCCCGAGCTTGAACGGCGGCATGCGGCCCATCCCGACGAGCACCGTTCGCTTGAGGGTATGGCTATCGAGCCGCGTGGTGACCCCAACGAGCGACGGAATCTCCGGAGGGACGCCGCCGAGCTGTGCTCCGTGGCAGGCCTGGCAGGTCTGTTCATACACGAGCCGTCCGACCTGCTCGGGCGGACCATCCGGGATCCGCTGCCGCCGTGGCGGCCGGCGCTCCAGCTTGAGCATTGTCGGTTCATCCTTCGAGAGAACGTACACCACGCCCTGGCTGGGGTCGGCGGCCGTGTTGCCCCAATTGGCGCCGCCCGCGTTGCCAGGAATCTGCATCGTGTTCTGCAAGGCGGGCGGCGTGAACAGCCCCTTGTTGACGGAGTGTTCGACCATATCCGTCCACTTCGCCCGCTCCGCAGGATCGAGGTGGGGACTGATCTCTCGCACCGTAAAGGCCTGGCGGGCGAAGGGCGGCGGCGCGGTGGGGAAGGGCTGCGTCGGCCAGGAGGCTTCGCCCGGTACGTCGGACGCTGGCACCTTCCGCTCTTCGATGGGCCACAGGGGCTCGCCGGTGACGCGGTCGAACACATAGAGGAAGCCTGTCTTGCCGGCCATGGCTACCACATCGACCTTCTTGCCCTGGTGTGTGACCGTGACGAGCTGCGGCGGCGCCGTATTGTCGTAGTCCCAGAGGTCGTGGTGGACCATCTGGTAGTGCCAGAGGCGCTTGCCCGTGCGTGCGTCGAGGGCCAGCAGACAGTTGCCGAACAGATTGGCGCCCTTCCGGTCGCCGCCGTAGAAGTCGTACGTCGGCGATCCAGTCGGCACGTACACAATCCCGCGCGCCTCGTCCAGGCTGATGTCGCCCCACGCGTTGTTGCCCCCAACGTATTCGTGAGCGTCTTCGGGATACGTGTCGTATCCGATCTCGCCTGGGCGCGGGACGGTGTGAAAGGACCACACCAACCTGCCGGAGACCACGTCGTAGGCGCGGATGTCGCCGGGCGGCGAGTTGTACGCCTCGCCCGTCCTGGAGCCGACAATCAGGAGGTTCTCGAAGACGCGGCCCGGAGAGGTCCACCCGAGCGAGCCGAAGCCGAACTCGATGATCGCGCTGGCGTCTCGCCCGAGGCCCTCTCGCAGATCGACCTTGCCGTTCTTGCCGAACGAGGTGATGAGCTTCCCGGTGCGCGCGTCGATCGCCTGGAGGTAGGCGCCCGCGGCAAAGAGGAGGCGGCGCTCGCCGCCGTCCGGGCTCTGCCAGAAGTTGATGCCGCGGTCGGTCACGTCGCGCTGAAAGAGGGGATCGTGCTCGTACGTCCAGATCTCCTGGCCGGTGGCGGCGTCCAGGGCGACAATCGATCGTCCCTCCCCGAGCACGTACATCGTGCCATCGACGACGAGAGGATTGAAGCGCAGCCTATCGTTGGGGCCTGCCTGATACGTCCACGCGATCTCCAACTGGTGAACGTTCGATCGATTGATCTCGTTGAGAGGCGAGTAAGATGACGAGTCCGCGCGTCCGAGATAGTCGGGCCATTCGGTGTCGGACCGTTGGCTGGCCGTGCCGCTGAGACCGAGCTGACCGACGAGGCAGGCGACGAGGGCGACGCTCACGTTGCGCCACCGCAGAAGCACGTTGCCGAGCCGTTCGTGCATGAGGGCTCTCCACGATGTGAAACCAGCCACGAATGTGGACGTTCTCCAGATATTGCTGCCGACAAGGGGCTAATGTAAAGTGTTTAAAATTCGCTGACGTGTGCGTCCGCGGCGACCCAGTTTCGTAGACTGACGCTGGTGTGCGGTGGCTGCGAGACCAGGGATTAGGAGGGTGTGTGTCATCAACTGCTGTCATTCGTCCCGACATCCTCGGCGCCTACCCCGAGCTGTTCGGCAACAAGATCGTCGACCGTCGCTCCCTGAACGTGGAGGAGCTCATCGCACAGCTCACCAT
>JBOGIN010000153.1:0-3479 GCA_050742275.1 Vicinamibacteraceae bacterium | reverse complement strand
CGCCAGGAAGGGCACGTTGGCCCTGTCGTCGGCCGTCAAGACGGCGCCCTTCTTGAGCAGGCGCTCGCTGCCGGTCTCATTGAACAGATCCTGGCGGAGCGCCTGTCCCTGCAGGGTCGCGACCACGCGCTTCTTCGTCTCCTCGTGGAGAATGCGAATCTCGTCCTGCAGGTTCTTCTCCATCATGTCGAGCTCTTCGGCCTCGATTGCCTTCGCTCGCTCGTCCTTCTCGATGCCCTTGCGCGAGAAGATCTTCACCCCGACCACGATCCCCTCGATGCCCGGCGGGCAGATGAGCGACGCGTCACGCACATCGCCCGCCTTCTCGCCGAAGATCGCCCGGAGGAGCTTTTCTTCCGGCGTGAGCTGCGTCTCTCCCTTCGGCGTCACTTTGCCGACGAGGATGTCGCCCGGCTTCACGTAGGCGCCAATCCGGATGATCCCGCTCTCGTCGAGATCCTTCAGATAGCTCTCGCCGACGTTCGGGATGTCGCGCGTGATCTCTTCCGGCCCGAGCTTCGTGTCACGTGCCTCGATCTCGAACTCCTCGATGTGAATCGAGGTGTAGTAATCGTCCTTGACGAGCTTCTCGGAGACGAGGATCGCGTCCTCGAAGTTGTAGCCGCGCCACGGCATGAACGCGACCAGCACGTTGCGCCCCAGCGCCAGCTCACCCAGCTCGGTGCACGGCCCATCGGCCAGCACCTGCCCCTTCTGCACCCGCTGGCCGACGCGCACGATGGGCCGCTGGCTGATGCACGTGTTCTGGTTGCTCCGCTTGAACTTCACGAGGTTGTAGATGTCGGCGCCCATCTCCTTGGAGACGCCGTCCCCCTCGGCCTCCACGCGCACGACGATACGCTGGCTGTCGACGTAGTCCACCGTGCCGCCGCGGCGCGCCACCACCACCGCGCCGGAGTCGCGGGCCGTGATGTACTCCATGCCCGTGCCCACGTACGGCGCGCGCGCCTGGATGAGCGGCACCGCCTGCCGCTGCATGTTCGATCCCATCAGCGCGCGGTTCGCATCATCGTTCTCGAGGAACGGAATGAGCGACGCGGCCACCGACACCAGCTGCTTCGGCGAGACGTCGATGAACTGGACGTTCTCCCGCGGCGCCAGCACGAAGTTGCCCGCCTGCCGGGAGTTGATGCGCTCGTCCAGCAGGTAGCCCCGCTCGTCGACGCGGGCGTTGGCCTGGGCGATGAGGTACTGGTCTTCTTCCCAGGCGGAGAGGTAGTACGAGTACGGCTCCCATTCCAGCCCCTTGCGGCGGCCGCGCTTGGGAGAGCCTTCCTCGTCGAGCACCTCGTCCTGCCGCACCAGATCGCCCACCCCGTACTTCGATCCGGACGGCGCGGCGGTGATGATCACGTTGTCGATCACGCGCCCGTTCTCGACCTTGCGATACGGCGACTCGACGAACCCGAACTCATTGATCCGGGCATAGCAGGAGAGCGACGAGATCAGGCCGATGTTCGGTCCTTCCGGCGTCTCAATCGGGCAGATGCGTCCGTAGTGCGTCGGGTGCACGTCGCGCACCTCGAACCCCGCGCGCTCGCGCGACAGGCCGCCCGGTCCCAGGGCCGACAGCCGCCGCTTGTGCGTCACCTCCGAGAGCGGGTTGGTCTGATCCATGAACTGCGACAGCTGTGACGATCCGAAGAACTCGCGAATGGCCGCCATGACCGGCTTCGCGTTGATCAGGTCGTGCGGCATGGCGGTGGCCATTTCCTGGTACACCGACATCTTTTCCTTGATGGCCCGCTCCATGCGCACCAGGCCCAGCCGGAACTGATTCTCGAGCAGCTCGCCAACGGAGCGGACGCGCCGGTTGCCCAGGTGATCGATGTCGTCGACGGCCGCAGGATTCTTCCGCAGCTTCAACAGGTAGCTGATGACCTGATAGAAGTCCTGCGGGTGCAGAATCCTCTCGTCGAGCGGCGTCGTCAGCTTGAGCTTCGTGTTCAGCTTGAGGCGTCCCACCCGCGAGAAGTCGTACTTCTGCGGATTGAAGAACATGCTCTCGAAGAGCGACCGCGAGCTGTCCAGCGTCGGCGGATCCCCCGGCCGGAGGCGCCGGTAGATCTCGATGAGCGCCTCTTCGTGCGTGTGGATCGGGTCCTTCTTCAAGGTCTGCGACAGGACCGGTCCAATCTCGTCGCGCTCGGGGAAGAAGATGTCGAGCCGTTCGACGCCCTTCTCCTGCGCAATCGCGACTTCACGCGCCGTGAGCTCTTCATTGGCCTCCAGCAGGACCTCGCCGGTCTGCGGATCGACGACGTCCGAGGCCGTCCATGCGCCCTCGAGCTCGAACGGCTCGACCTCGATCGCCTCCACCCCTGCTTTGCGCAGCGCCTCGACCGCCTGCCGATTGATCTTCTTGCCCTTGGCGATCGTCAGCTCGGTCCCGGGAACCGTGATCTCTTTCCCGGCGCGCAGGCCGACTAGCGAGGGCCCCACGCTCCAGAACACGCTGCCACTGCTCAGCAGCAGCCGGTCGACGGCGTAGAAGGCATGGAGGATCTCATCCGCGCCGCGCAGGCCGAGCGCGCGGAGGAAGACGCTCGCCAGGAACTTCCGCTTGCGATCGATCCGCACGTAGAGCAAGTTCTTGGTGTCGTACTCGAACTCCACCCACGAGCCGCGATATGGAATGATCTGGCCGATGTAGAGCGTCTTGTCCTCGGAGTGGAAGAAGACGCCCGGCGAGCGGTGCAACTGGCTGACGATCACCCGCTCCGTCCCGTTGATGATGAACGTGCCGTTGTCCGTCATCAACGGGATATCACCGTAGTAGACCTCTTGCTCTTTGATGTCGCGGAGGGTCTTGGCGCCCGTCTCCGCGTCTTTGTTCCACACGACGAGGCGGATCGTCACCTTGAGAGGCACGGCGTACGTCATGCCGCGCTCCTGGCACTCCTCGACGTCGTACTTCAGCTTCATGCCAACGGTCTGCCCGCACGTATCACAGATATCCGCACGAACTTCGTTGGTCTGGCCGCACTTCGTGCACACCACCTCGTGCTCGCCGTACGGATCCGCCGCGAGCAACGTGCCGCAGCTCACACACGGCTTGCGCAGGTGGATCAACCCCTCGAGGCGACCACACTTGCACTGCCAGTTACCAATCGAGTACTCGATGAACTCGAGCGACGAGTTCTCGCGGAAGTCGCTGATCGGGAAGACCGACTTGAAGACAGCCTGGAGCCCGATGTCCTCGCGCTCCTCTGGCAGCCGGTTCATCTGCAAGAAGCGCTCGTACGACTTCTTTTGAATCTCGATCAGGTTCGGAATCGGAACGGTGGTCCTGATCTTGGAAAAATCGATGCGATCGCGATAGACGTTAGTAGCAAGGCTGGTCATGCTTTTCGGGTCCTACCCCTGGCTCTAGCGGACCGCGGCCTCCGGCCGCGCTCCCGACGCTCAACCTGAATAGTCAGTCGTCGCGCAGACCTGAGGTCTGCGCTCCATTGGCA
>JBOGIN010000152.1:0-10215 GCA_050742275.1 Vicinamibacteraceae bacterium | reverse complement strand
CTTCGCCGAGGTGTTCGGCGAGGAGCATGGCATCGGCGCACGAAGCGCCGTCGGCATGGGATCGCTGCCTGGTCGAATCGCGGTGGAGATCGAAGCCGTGTTCGAGATCGACTGAGGCGTCATGGTGCCGTCGTGGTACGCGATCGACAACGTCGCGGAGATCCCCTCGCCTGCGTTGCTGATCTATCCAGACCGCGTCGAGGAGAACGTCCGGCGGATGATTCGCATTGCCGGCGCCGTCGAACGTCTTCGCCCGCACATCAAGACCAGCAAGCTGCCCGAGGTCGTTCGGATGCAGATGGACGCCGGGATCACGAAGCTGAAGTGCGCCACGATTGCCGAAGCGGAGATGGCGGCAGCCTGCGGCGCGCCGGATGTGCTGCTCGCCTACCAGCCCGTTGGCCCGAACGTGGGACGCCTCGTCCAGCTCGTACAGACGTTTCCGAAGACGAGGTTCTCGACGCTCGCCGATGACGAGCGCACGATACGTGACCTGTCGAGCGCCGCGGTGTCGGCACAAATCACACTCGACCTGTTTCTCGACGTCGACTGCGGCATGCACCGCTCCGGCGTCGTGCCCGGCCCGCACGCGGTCGCGCTCTACCAACTGATTGCCGGGTTGCCCGGGTTGGCTGCCGCCGGCGTGCACGCGTACGACGGCCACATTCGCGACAACGATCTCGAAGCTCGGAAACGCGCCTGTGACGAGGCGTTCGGCCCGGTTCAAGCCCTGAGAGCGGAGCTCGTGGCTGCCGGCTTGCCCGTGCCCGCGGTCGTGGCCGGCGGCTCTCCCACGTTCCCTGTCCATGCCAGGCGGCCCGACGTGGAGTGCAGTCCGGGCACGGTGGTGTTCTGGGACCTGGGGTACACGCGCTCGCTCCCGGACCTCGATTTCCTGCCGGCCGCCTTGTTGCTCACGCGTGTGATCAGCAAGCCGGGCCCCCTGCTGCTGTGTCTGGACCTGGGGCACAAAGCCGTCGCATCGGAAGGGCCGCATCCACGCGTCGAGCTGCTGGACTTGCCGCAGACACGCGCGGTTGGTCATAGTGAGGAGCACCTCACGCTCGAGACGCCTCGCGCTGGCGACGTCCCGGTTGGCACGGCCTTCTACGGGATACCGTGGCACGTGTGCCCGACGGTTGCGCTCCACGATCAGGCGGTGGCGGTGAGAGACGGTCGCGCGCAGGAGCGATGGCGGGTCACCGGGCGCACGCGACTGATTACCATCTGAGGCGCCAAATCGAGCGCGGTCGTGCAGAGAAGGTCGCTGAGGATCGGAGCGGGCGCTGCAACCACTGAGGATTGGAAAGCGCGCTGCAACCACCGAGGATTGGAAAGCGCGCTGTAACCACCGAGGATTGAATCTTTGCCTCATTTAAGATGCCATGTGGTCGCGATATGGCGCTGGCAAGGCGTCGCGATCCTAGGCGCGCTCACCAGCCTCGGCGGTGTGCCGCACGAGGGAACGCACGCCGCTGTCGGTCCCGCCATTGCACCGGCCGACCAATCGCCGGCGGAGGCGAGCAAGACCTCTCCCGCAGCGCTTTCCGCACGTGCGGACGAGGCGATGGCGGCAGGCAAGCACGCGGAGGCCGCCGAATGGTTCGAGCGCCTGACCGACGCCGCGCCGAAGTCGCCGCGGGCCTGGGCAGGGTTGGTGCGCAGTTATGACCAAGAGGGACGGCGGAGCTACGGCGAGCTCGTACGCGTCGCACCAAAGTCGCCGTACGTGTCCTTGATCGTTGCCGATGCGCTGGCCGCGGTCGGCAAGCTCCCGGAGGCGTTCGCTCTCTACCGCAAGGTGGAGGCGGCGTTGCCCAAGCATCCAGGGCTGCACGAAGCCGTTGCCGACGTCTACGACAAGGCCGGTCATGCCGACTGGGCGGCCCGCGAGCGCGCGCGCACGGCCGTGCCCGACTGCGCACGACCGAGCGCAGCGTGCACGTTCTTGACGGGTGATTTTCGGGACACGCTCCAACGAACGAAGAACGCCCAGGCAGACGAGGACTGGTATTGGCGAGTACGAGCGCTCAACCAGCTCGCAACACGCGCCCTTGCGGCACTGGAGCGCCTGCCGCCATCTGTCGAGCTCCACACGGTACGTGCCAGCCTGGCCGAGAGCCAGAACCGGCCGCAGGCGGCCGTCGACGAGCTCCGCGCAGCGCTCGAGCTCACGCCCGGCGACCGGACGCTCGAACGCCGGCTGGCGACGGCGCTCTATCTCGCCCACGACCACGAGGCGATGCTGCCGATCACACAACAGCTGCTCGCGAAAACGCCGGACGACCCAGAGCTGCAGTTCCTTCATGGCAGCGCCCTGCTCGAAGCGCAGCAGATCGAGCGGGCCATCCCACCGCTCGAGCGCGCTGTCGCCGCTGATCCATCGCTCCTTCAGGCGCGGGCAGCGCTCGGTCGCGCCTTCGTGATGCAGGGGAAGATGGCAGCGGCAATACCGCACCTCGAGGCTGCGTTGCCAAGCGATCGGGACGGGAATCTCTACTATCAGCTCGCGCAGGCCTATCAACGAACCGGCCGGCGCGATCAGGCACGTGCGGCGCTCGAGAAGTACCAAGCCCTCCGGCAGCGCGCTGAGACAACGACCGTCGCCACGGGCGCAGCGCCGACGATAACGCCGCCCTGACGGGTGACGTAATGACAGGGTGAAGGTAACAAGGTGACAGGTGACAAGGTGATGACCAGGGAGAAGCTATGAAGACAACTGCAGCCATTTCAGTGCTCGCGCTCATCGTCACATCCGGGCTCGTCGATTCCGCGTCTCACGCGCAAACGGCGCCGCCAGCAGGCTTCGTGTCGATCTTCAACGGCAAGGACCTCACGGGCTGGAAGATCCCCGAGGGGGACAACGGACACTGGAAGGTCGTGGATGGCGTGATCGATTACGACGCTGGAAGCGAGGCCAAGGAAGACAAGAATCTGTGGACCGTGAAGCCCTACCGCAACTTCGAGGCCAAGCTGGACTGGCGGATCAAGGCCACGCCGTACGTGAACAAGAACATGCGCATCGTGATGCCTGACGGGCGCAACAAGAAAGATGAGAAGGGCGAAGAGATTCGGATCGCTGCGCCCGATTCCGATTCCGGCTTCATTCTCCGCGGCTCGACCAAGGCGCAGTTGAACATCTGGTGCTGGCCGGTTGGCTCCGGGGAGATGTACGGCTATCGAACCGCCGATGACACACCGGCCGCCCTGAAGGCCGCCGTCACGCCGGCAACGAACGCCGACAATGACATCGGTGAATGGAATACGTTCGAGGTCACGGTCGTAGACAAGACGGTGACGGTAACGCTGAATGGCAAGCTAATCATCGACAAGGTCACGCTGCCGGATCTCCCTGTCGAGGGTCCACTGGGCTTGCAGCATCACGGCGGCGTCGGCGAGGGCGGCGAGTACACGGGGAACCCTGCGTTGGTACAATTTCGCAACATCTTCGTGAAGGAGCTGTAGTGAGACGAGGCGTGTTGACCACTGCCTGTCTGAGCGCGGTTGCCAGCGCAACGCTGCTCGCCGGGAACTGGCCACAGTGGCGAGGGCCGTCGCTCGATGGCGTCAGCACGGACACGGGCCTCCCCACCACCTGGAGCGCGACGGACAACGTCGCCTGGAAGCTCCCGCTGCCGGCGTTCAGCGGCTCGACGCCCATCATCTGGGACGACCTCGTCTTTCTCAACGTGGCGACCGAGCGGGCGACGGGAGAGCTCCAGCTCTGGGCGGTCGATCGCAATCGGCAGGACGTCGTGTGGAAGCGTCCGCTCTCGGGCGGCAACCGCATCGGGAACAAGCAGAACATGTCCTCGCCGTCACCCGTGACCGATGGGAAGCACGTCTGGGTGATGACCGGCACGGGCGTGTTGAAGGCGTTCGACTTCGCAGGCAAGGCGCTGTGGTCGCGCGACATCCAGAAGGACTATGGCGCGCTCGGCCAGCAGTTCGGCTACGCCTCCTCTCCGCTGCTGCACGATGACAGCCTCTTCGTGCAGGTGCTGCACGGGATGCGCACGGACGACCCGTCGTATCTCTTACGCATCGACAAGGTGACCGGCCGCACGGTCTGGCGGACCGAGCGGCCCAGCGATGCGCAGCTCGAGTCGCCCGACGCGTACACGACGCCCGCGCTGCTGGAGCACGATGGTACGACGGAGATCGTCACGACGGGCGGCAACCTGGTCACCGGCCACGATCCAGCCACCGGCCGCGAGGCTTGGCGCGCCGACGTCCTCAATCCCTCGGACGCCCCCAACTACCGGATTATTTCTTCACCGGTCGTCGCCGCCGGCCTCATCATCGCGCCCAGCCGCGTCAAGCCGCTCGTGGCGCTCCGTCCCGGGGGCACGGGCGACGTCTCCGCCTCGCACGTGGCCTGGACCTTCGACCGCGGCCCCGACGTGCCGTCGCCCGTCAGCGATGGCAAGTACCTCTATCTCGTGAGAGAGACGGGCGTCGTCTTCTGTCTCGACGTCAACACGGGCGAGGTGGTCTACGGCCCGGAACGGCTTCCCAGTGACTTCTACAGCGCCTCGCCGGTGCTGGCGGACGGCAAGATCTACGCAACCGGGGAGACCACCGGCGTCACGACGGTCTTTCGCGCCGGGCCGAAGTTCGACGTGCTCGCCTCCAACTCGTTCGACGATCCGTGCGCGCCCTACTGCCTCAGCTCGATAGCGGTCTCTCAAGGACAACTGTTCATTCGCACGGACGCAAACCTGTGGGTTATCGGGTCACGGACGAAGGAAAAGAAGGGGTCGGGGTGACACGTGACGCGGTGAGAGCGCGACAAGGGTGAAGGGGTGTTCTCATCGCGTCTCTTCCCGTACTTTGACGACCCGATCCGCCTTCACGTTGGTGAGCGTTTGTGTGCCGCCGCTTGGCCAGTGAATCGTCACCTTGTCCACGCGCGTCGCCTTCCCCAGCCCGAAATGGACGCCTTGCTTGCTGGACGAGGCATACCCAACAGCCGTCGTCATGACATTGGCCTGCTTGCCGATCTGCACGCGCGCACCAATGCCGTCACGATTGCTCCTCGTCCCCTCGAGATCGAGACGCAGCCAGTGGCCAGCGGGGCCGAGGTTCTCCCACAGCTCCGGGGTATCGCCGAGCGCGCTGGTGACCATGTCGATGCGGCCGTCGTTGTTGAAGTCGGCGAACACGCCGCCGCGGTGCGCCGCCTCGGCCGCGGCAAGCGCGGCGCCGGCGCGGGATCCGTCCTCGAACTTGCCCTGGTTGTTGCGAAAGACGCTGTTCGCCTGGCGATACGTCGATGCCTCGAACCGGTCGACCTGGTCGTCGACGTGCGAGTTCGCCGTGAACAGGTCTTTCCAGCCGTCGTTGTCGAGATCGACAAAGGCGTTGGCCCACCCGCTTCGGCGCACGGAAGCTCCGCCCACGCCGCTGGGGTACGTCACGTCCTGGAACGTCCCGCTCCCCTCGTTGTGAAACAACGGAAACGTCTCGCCGGTGAGTGCCGTCACGCTGATGTCTGGCAGGCCGTCGTTGTCGTAGTCTCGGAAGTCGACACCCATGCTCGACACGGGACGGCCGTGCACCGGCAGCGCCACACCGGCCAGCAGGGCGACCTCTTCGAACGTGCCATCCTGCCGGTTGCGAAAGAGAAAGTTCGGCACGCCGTCGTTGGTCACGAACGCGTCGCTGAATCCGTCCTGGTCGTAATCGGCGAAGGCCACGCTCATGCCCTTGCCGACGTGACCGCCGATCCCGCTGCGATCGGAGACGTCTTCGAAGCGCCCGTTGCCCTTGTTGCGATACAGCGTGTTGGGCAGCCCCTCATAGAGCCTCGGATGGCAGTAGATGCGCAGCTTCCGGGCGCGGTCGCCACAAAAGCGCTCCTTCGCCGGATCCCACTTGACGTAGTTCACCACGAACAGATCCAGGAGCCCGTCGTTGTCGTAGTCGAACCAGCCGGCCGCGACGGACCAGACCGTGCTCTCGATGCCAGCGACAGCCGTCACATCTTCGAACGTGCCGTCGCCCGCGTTGCGGTACAGGACGCTCCGCTTCACACCAGCGACGAAGAGGTCGGTATCGCCGTCGTTGTCATAGTCCGCAACCGCGGCGCCCATGCCATAGCCGGCGCCGCGAACGCCTGCACGCTCCGTGACGTCTTCGAACTTCAAGCCGCCCCGGTTGCGATAGAGTCGGTTCCAAAAGGCCGGCGAGCTCTTCTCGAGCGCCGGCTGCTTCGCTCCGTTGACGAAGTACAGGTCGACGAGACCGTCGTTGTCGTAATCAAAGGCCGCCACACCGCCGGTCATCGTCTCGATCAGATGCTTCTCGGCGGTGGCGTCGTTCTCGAGCCGCACGGTCAGACCGGCCGCCTTCGCGACATCGCGGAATCGAGGGACGCCGTCGGCCGCCGCGGACGTGCCCTGATAGCCCCAACGGACGAGCATGCCGCCCGCCGACGCGCACAGCGCGACGGCGGAGGCGCACAGAGTGAACGCCGGCAGCACGAGGGCGGGACGTCGCATCCGCTGATGGAGAGACATGACCAAGCCCAGAGGTGGACGGTGGATCCACACAGATGATAATCGACTTGCGTCGCCGGGCACGCGGCGCGATCGATAGAGGAGCATCATGAAGACGCTGATGACCACGTTGCTGTTCATCCTTCTGATGACGCCTGGGCTGCGCGCGGCGAACGGCGTGCAGGCGGGAGAGCTCGTCGTGGAGCCGCCGACGCTCATCTGTTTGGGGTTCGAGTGGGCGATCGGCGGCGACGAGAACCGGAACGCCACCGTCGAGGTCAGCTATCGGCGCGCGGGGCAGAGCGCCTGGATGGAAGGGATGCCGTTCCTGCGTATGGGCGGCGAAACAATCTTCCGCGCGCCCTACACCGTGCCACATCGATTCGCCGGCAGCATCCTCGATCTCGAGCCTGACACGGAGTACGAGGTGCGGCTGACGATGACCGATCCCGATGGGGTGACGGGGCAGGCGGTTCGGACGACGAAGGTTCGCACGCGGGGGGAGCCGAAGGCCGCCACTGGCGGCCGGGTGCTGCACGTGTATCCGCCGGAATGGACCGGGCCCAAGGAGGAGCCGAGCTTCACCGGTCTGATGGCCGCCTACGCCGGCGCGGGAACGGGCGATTGGAACGTGGTGTTCCAACGCAAAGTGGCGCCGGGCGACGTCATCCTCGTGCACGCGGGCTTGTACAAGGGCGATCGGACGAACTATGTGGACCCATTGAGCACGACGTTCGACGGCGCCTACCTCCTCACGGCCAAGGGCACGGCGGAGCGCCCCATCGTGATTCGAGCCGCCGGCGACGGCGAGGTCATCTTCGACGGTGACGGCGCGTTTCGCCTGTTCGATGTGATGGCGGCTGACTACCACATCTTCGAAGGCCTCACGATTCGCAACGCAGAGGTCGCGTTCTGGGCTGGCGTGAAGGACGTCGCGGGCGCCAAGGGGTTGACGGTCCGCAACTGCCGGATCGAGAACGTGGGAGTCGGCGTCACCACGCAATATGCCGGCTCGAAGGACTTCTATATCGCCGACAACGTCTTTCTGGGGCGCGACGACCGGGACCGCGTGCTCGGCTGGGCGAATCCGGGCATCTACGGCGCGCATCCGTTGAACAGCTATTACGCGGTCAAGGTCTATGGATCCGGACACGTCATCGCGCACAACGCGGTGGCGTTCTTCCACGACGGGATCAGCGTCTGCACCCACGGCGTCCCGGAGCCGGAGCAGGAGCTCAAAGCGGTCGCGATCGACATCTACAACAACGACATCCACGTGACGGGCGACGACTTCATCGAAGCCGACGGCGGCGTGCACAACATCCGCGTGATGCGAAATCGCGGCGTGAATGCCGCGCACACCGGCCTGAGCGCCCAACCGATCTTCGGCGGCCCCGCGTACTACATCCGCAACATCGTCTACAACACACCCGTCGCGCTCAAGTTCAACAACCCTGCGGGTGTGATCGTGTACCACAACACGATCGTCGCGGAGAATCGCACGGCGCAGCGTGTGTCGAACGCCCACTTCCGCAACAACCTGTTCCTGGGAACCGATGCGCCCGGGCGAGGCATCTCGGTCCTGGGCGGCCCAACGGCCTATTCGACCTATGACTACAACGGCTATCGTCCGAACCGCCGCGCACAGGCTCAATACGTATGGCTCGGTCCGAAGCCAGGCGTGCAGGTTGATTACGACATCGAGCGTGATCAGGGCCGTCCATTCAAGACGCTCGCAGAGCTGACGGCCGCCACCGGACAGGAAGCCCACGGCGTGGAGATCGACTACGACATCTTCGAGAGCTTGCGCGCGCCGCTTCCCCCGGATTCATCCAAGCCGGGCAAGGTGTATGACGCCGTCGACTTGCGCTTCGGGCTGAAGCCTGGCGGCAAGGCGGTCGACGCCGGCGCTCCCCTGCCGAACGTGAACGATGGATTCACCGGGAGCGCGCCAGACCTTGGCGCGTACGAAGTGGGCCAAGAGGTGCCGGTCTATGGGCCGCGGTGGCTCGAGGAACACCCCTTCTATCGATAGCAAGGGCTCAGGGGTCAGGCGTCAGGGGTCAGCAGGCGTCAGGCCTGACACCTACTGAGGCCTGATCCCTGACGCCTGACGCCTACTCGATCGCAGATAGAACGGAACTCCCAACAGCAGCAACCCTAGTCCCATCAGCGAGCTCCGCGTCGACTCCACCAGCGTGTTGAGCACGAACGCCGACGACACCAGCACGAACAGGATCATGGTCCAGGGGTATCCCGTGACGCGGTAGGGGCGCTCCCACTCCGGGTGCGTGCGCCGCAACACGGCAACCGAGAGCACGATCATCGTGAAGAAGATGAAGTTCGCGAACCCCGACATCGTGATCAGATGCTCGTAGCCGCCGGTCAACGTCAGCACGCCGGCCCAGATGGCAAGCGCCCAGATGGCCGTCGACGGCGTCTCGTAGCGTGGATGGACGGTTGCCAGACCACTGAACAACTGCCCGTCCCGGCCCATCGCGAACAGGACCCTCGGCGCCGCCAGCACGTTGGCCGAGATTGCTCCAAACGTGGAACAGAGGATGACGAGCGCGATGAGGGTCGCGCCGGTGGGCCCGATCATCGCCGACATCGCGTCCGCGGCGACGCGCGTAGACGAGGCGATGCGCGGCTGGCCAAGGACGAAGATGTACGCCAGGTTGGCGCTCATGTACACCACGATGATGATGAGAACGCCAAGAATGATGCTGCGCGGAACGTTCCGCTGTGGGTCCCGGATCTCCCCTGCCACGAAGCCCACGAAATGCCAGCCGTCATAGGCGAACAGCGTCGAGATCATCGCCAGGCCAATAGCCGTCAGCAGCCCGCCCGAGAGCTCGTCTGGCAGCAGCGGCAGGAAGTGCCGCGGCTCACCGCGCATGGTGACGATCGCCGTTCCAACGAGAGCCACGAGGCCGGCGACCTTCAGCACGGTGAACAGGTTCTGCACACCGGCACCCTGCTTGGCCCCTCTCGCGTTGACGAGGGCAAGCCCGACCAGCAGGAGGATCCCGACTGCCTTTTCCGCCAGCCAGGGCAGCGGGATGAACAGCTCGAAGTACAACAGGAACGCGCTGGTCAACGCGGCAATCGAGCTTGGAATGGCCACCGCCATGATCGTCCAGCCGTACAGGAACGCCCAGAACGGCCCGTACGCCTCGCGCATGTACACGTAGAGCCCACCCGAGTGCGGGAGCATCGTCCCGAGCTCCGCCAGCGTGAGCGCGCCGCAGAGGACGAGCACTCCCGAAAAGATCCAGATGCCGAGCACGAGGCCCGGCTCCGGCACGCGCTGGGCGATGAGACTGGGCACGACGAAGATGCCGGAGCCAATCACGGACCCCACGAGCAAGGAAGCGCCGTCGAAGAAGCCGAGCTTCCGTGGCAGGCCGCCGTTGGTCATTCCGGTTGAACGCTCGCTTCGGGCGCTACGCGGGGTTCGTCGCGTGGGCGGGTGACCAGCGGCAGGATGACGGCCATGAGCGCCATCACACCGATCGTCGTGAAGGCGGACGTGTACTGCGTGCCGGAGATCAGCTGGGCGACGAGCAAGGGCCCGACGATCCCACCGATGCTCCAGCCGACGATCATCAATCCGTAGATTGCACCGGCGTTGCGCAGGCCGAAGAAATCGCCGGCCGCTGCCGGCATTGTCCCGAAGCCTCCGCCATAACAGAGGTACACCAGCGCCCCGAGC
>JBOGIN010000151.1:0-6528 GCA_050742275.1 Vicinamibacteraceae bacterium | reverse complement strand
CTCTTCTTCTTTGGAAGCGGACAGGCGCGTCCGCTGACAGACTTTCGGGTGTACAACGACACGGTGCCGACGCCGGCGATGTTCCAGGGCGACTTCTCGCATCTCGGCTCACTCATCGTCGATCCCGCAACCGGTGAGCCGTTCCCCGACAATCGCATTGCAGCCAATCGCGTCTCGTCCGCATCGCGGTACTTCGAGCCAAACTTCCTGACGCCCAACGGCGACGGCGGAGCGTTTCGAGGTGAGGCGTCCCGCAGTCAAGACATCTACGAGTACTTCGGACGGCTCGACTATCAGCTCAGCGCAGCACAGCGATTGTATGGACGATGGATCTACTCCAAGAGCGTGAAGGATCTGCCGCAGTACAAGCCGGAGCTCGTCACGAGTGACGACACCGCTCAGCACAATGTCGCGATCAACTATTCACATACGCTGAGCTCGAGCGTGCTACTCACGGCCACGGCTGGCTATCTGCGGTCCGACAATCGGTTCGAGGCGCCGGGCATTGGCGAGACGAATCCTTCGAATGAGGCTGGTATCCAAGGGCTCGATACACCTGGACGGGAGGCGTACATCGGGCCGCCCGCCATCAACGTGACGGGATACACGGGCGTCGGCCTGCCGTTTGGCGTGAACGGCCGACTCTGGAGCTCGGTGACCAACGCCGAAGTATCGATCACAGCCCTCCACCGCCTGGGCCAAACATCGCATTCGTTGAGCGCCGGCTACGAATGGAACGATCGCACGACGTTTGGTGCGCACGGCTCGAGCTCCCCGCGCGGCAGCTTCACCTTCAACGGCCAGTACACCGGTAACGGTTTTGCCGATTACCTGTTGGGCCTGCCCTCGTCTACCGACCGCAACTACCCGCTACGAAAGTTTGGCATCGAGCACTCACCGTACTCCGGCCTATTTGCTCAGGACAATGTGCAAATCACACCGACGCTTTCGGCGATGTTTGGTGTGCGCTACGAGTATTGGCACGCCAAAGGTCTGGTGCCGGGGAACAGCAGCATCTTCGACCCACGCACTGGCAAGATGGTGGCGAGCGAGAACGAAAATGGCGAGGTGGAGCTCAGCTATCAGCCGGTGGCGCGTTTTCTTGCGCCGGCCACGGAGGGGCTCTGGATCACCGCGAGTGAGGCCGGGATGGATCCTGGCTTGTTCGAGCCCACCGGTCACTGGGCGCCGAGATTCGGCTTGACGTGGCGAGCGCATCCTTCTGTGGTCGTGCGGGCCGGATACGGCCACTATTTCAACAGCTTCAGCGGCAACCGCACTGGTTCTACCGTCAACATCCCGTATTGGACGCTCGAGAGCCAGACGTTCACGAACACGCAGCTCGAACGCTGGGAGACAGCCTGGCCAGAGGACCCCACGTTCTTCATTGCGCCGGTCGTCTATTCGCCGATTTATGATTTTGGCGCAACACGGTCGGAGCAGTTCAATGCGTCGGTGCAGGTCGCGCTCCCCCTGCAGTCAGCACTCACACTCGCGTATGTGGGTGCCCGTTATGAGGGACAAGCTGCGGTGCTACCGCAGAACGAGGTGCCGCCCGGACAGTACGACGATCTTGCTGCTGCGCGCCCCTACCAGGGGTTGAGCAACATCTGGATGATTGCGCCGGCCGTCGACTCGTCGTATGACTCGCTTCAGGTGAAGTGGGAACGCCGATATGCAAACGGGTTCTCGGCAATCGTGTCCTACGCCTGGAGCAAGAACATCGCAGAGCACCAGGCCAACGGCGAGCTGGCGTCGGTCGTCCCGTTCGCTCCCCCTGGCTACGACCGCGGCCGTTCGGACGACGACCGCACACACCTCGTCAGCGTTGCGGCCGTGTACTATCTGCCAATCGGGCGAGACAAACCCTTCCTGTCGAACATCCCTCGGGCCGTCGATGCGTTGATCGGCGGCTGGGAGCTGAGCGCGGTCAACACATTTCAGAGTGGCATGCCGCTGACCTTTTGGACCCAGGGCGCGTCGCTCGGCAACGGTTGGGGCACGCGTGCGAACCTCGTCGGAGACCCGCACATCGATGAGCCAACACGCGAGCGCTGGTTCAACACCGAGGCGTTTGCTCCGACAGCCCCGCACACATGGGGCGACTCCGGGATCGGTGTGATGGACGGGCCGTCGTACAATTCACTCGATCTGGCGCTCGCCAAGAACTTTTCGCTCGGGGCGAACCGCTCGCTGCAGGTGCGCTTCGAGATGTTCAACGCGCTCAACCAGGTGAATCTTGGGACTCCCGTGACCACGCTGAACGACGCCAACTTTGGCCGCATTCTCAGCGCGGGCGATCCGCGGGCCGTGCAGATCGGCGCGCGCTTTCAGTTTTGAGAATATGTCACAAGATCAGACACAGACGAGCCGGCTCGTCGACGGGAGCGGACGTGCTCGGGGGCGCGCGGCAACGGAGAACGACCTCGCGCTCTTCAGGCGCTTCGAAGAGCACCTGTACACGGCGGTCGTCGCCGATTCCCTGGACGCGCTCGGCTACGATCACTGTGCCATGCGCGAGAACCTGCGTCCTCTCTTTCCGGGCGCGAAGTTCGCCGGGTGGGCCCGTACCGTCTTGTGCGCCGACGTGTACCATACGCCGGACGATGTGTATGGACGCGAGATAGAGGCAGTCGACAGTATCCTGCCGGGCGAGGTGTTGGTCGTCGCGACCGGTGAGTCCACGCGCAATGCGCCATGGGGCGAGCTGTTGTCGACCGCGGCGCGCGCCCGCGGGGCTCGCGGCGCCGTGATCGACGGCCTCGTGCGCGATGCGCTGAGGATCGAGCAGCTCGGCTTCCCCGTCTTTGCCGCGGGCATCAAGCCAGTTGACTCGAAGGGCCGCGGATTGGTCATGGACTACAACGTGCCGGTCTGCTGTGGCGGCGTGATGGTCTCTCCTGGTGATGTCGTCTTTGGCGACTACGACGGCATTGTTGTGGTGCCCGGCAGCCTGCTCGAGCAGGTTGTCGAGATTGCGACGGACAAGATGACGCGGGAGAATCACAGCCGCACCGAGCTGCGCGACGGTGCGTACCTGCGCGACGTGTACGCCAAGTACGGCGTTTTGTGACTTTCCGATGCTGCTCGCGCACACCACTTGGAAAGAAGCGAGAGAGGTCGCTGCCGGAAACGTCGTCTTCCTGGCGCCGCTCGGCTCGCTCGAGCAACACGGTCCTCACCTCCCGTTGCTCACCGACACGGCGCTGGTGGACGCGGTTGCGGCGCGCGTCGAGCAGCAGGCGCCAGATCGCATCCTGCTGCTGCCCACGCTCTGGCTGGGGCACTCGCCGCACCATCGCCGGCTCGGATGCGTCAGCCTGGATCTCTTCCCGTACATCGAAATGCTTCGGGGCGTCTGCCGCTCTCTCGTGGCCCTCGGCGCCCGCAAGATTCTGCTCTTGAGCGGCCACGGCGGGAACGAAGTGCCGGCCAAGGGCGCGCTGCGCGAGCTGAAGTCGGAGCTCGCGGACCGGCGCGACGTCTACATCGCCTACGCGAACTACTGGAGTCTTGCCGCACGCGCCATCGCCGATATCAGGACGTCGCCTCCGGGCGGCCTTGGCCATGCCGGGGAGCTCGAGACGTCCCTGATGCTCGCGCTCCACGCGCCACTCGTACGGCTGAAGGATGCGGCGGCAGACGGTCCGTTCGACGCCGGCCCGTGGCGCCTCGCCGATATGCAGCACAGCCAGCCCTACTACATCGTCAACGAGTTCGATGAAATCTCTCGGACCGGCACCGTTGGCATGCCGGAGCACGCGAGCCGCGAGAAGGGAGAGGCGCTGCTGGCCGCCATCGTCGACGGCGTCAAGGCGTTCATCGATGAGCTGCAGACATGGCGATACCAGGAAGACTCAGGCTCATGTTGATTGGCTTCGTCAGCGATGAGTACTACGTTGCGCTTCCCGATACGCTCCTCGAAATCGACGGCCCTGGATTGAACGAGCCGCTCATCGTCCGGTCGACACCGCGCGGCGGTGTCTACGCCGACCTCGCGCCTGGCCGCTACCACGTCACGTTGTCGAAGCCGGGCTACGGCTCGAAGCAAGTGACGGCGGACGTCGCCCCCGGACGGCCCCGGCAGTTCCGACTCCTCTCCGACGGCCTTCTCGGCTACGTGTGGCCGAAATGGACATCCACGGGAGAGCAGGGTGAGTTTCGCGTGCACGCCGTCGAGCAGTACCATCTGTCGCTTTGGCGATACGGCTTGCGAAAAGAACGCATACAGCCGCTTGGCTGGTACGACGAGCACGGTCCGCGCGCGACCATGCAGGTTCTCCCGGATGGAGACTTCACGCAATCCGGCGTTCGATGGAACGAAGAGGGCTATGGTGGGTCGCAGCAAGGACAGACGATTGCGGCGCCCAGCGAGAGCGGGCTCTATTACCTGCATGCGAAAACGCTCTCCGGTCGGTTCTTCGCCTTCCCTTGGGTCGTTGCACCACGCACGCCGCGCGCGCCGGTCGCGGTGCTCGCATCCACGAACACCTGGAACGCCTACAACGCGTTTGGCGGCCGGAGCAACTACCTGAACCCAGCGGGGCTGCTCGAACGGCCGACCGTCAACGCGCGGCAGGATCTCGACCGGTATCGGACCCAGGAGCCGTTTGGACTGTGGCGTCCGCGCGATGACGCGTACCTCCCGCTCTCGTTCGACCGGCCCGATCCAGGCTGCCATGTGCCCGAGACTGCGCAAGTCGGCGATCCCATCGCGGGACGCATGCCGCCGGTCGCGGCGCCGGCGGAATGGCGCCTGCTCGCCTGGCTCGAGCGCGAGGGCTTTGGTTACGACCTCTACGCGGAAGCGCAACTCGACGCTGGCAAGCTTCCGCTCGAGGCGTACCGCGTCCTGATCCTCACCGTGCATCCGGAGTACTGGACCCGGCGCATGTACCAGCACGTGAAAGATTGGGTGGACAAGCGCGGCGGCCGTCTACTCTATCTCGGCGGCAACGGCCTCAACTGTGAAGTAGAGCTCGACGGCTCGACCGGTATGATGCGCTGTCTCACGCATCTGTACAGCCGCGCGGGAGAGATGGGCGGCGACATCGATCGACCAGGCCAGTCATTCGAAAGCCGCTTTCATCGCACGTACGAGTCGGAGGCGAATCTCTTGGGCGTGGTGTGCACCGAGAGCGGCATCATGACCGCGGCGCCGTACGAGGTCCGCGCCGCGACCCATTGGGTATTCGACGGCACGATGCTGCGGGATGGGGATTGCTTCGGTGAGACGACGCTCCACGAGCGCGTGCCGGGCGGAGCCTCCGGCCACGAGACGGACAAGCGCAGCCCCTCGTCACCACCGGGGACCGAGCTCCTCGCAAAGGGACTCAACCAGGACGAGGGCGGCGCTGAGATGGTGTGCTACGAGACATCGAGCGGCGGTGCCGTCTTCTCAGTTGGGTCGATTACGTATGTGTCCGCCCTCCTTGTGGACAAGACAGTTTCCAGGATCACCAAGAACGTGCTGCAGCGTTTTCTCTCCGCTTGACACAACGACGTCCATAGCCGCGCATGCGAAGGGGCGTCGAAAGACATGTAGCGCGCGGTCTTTAGACCGCGCGTCCCATCAGCGCGTTCCATCCGTCGTCACGCTTCCCTGGTCGGTCCATCGGTTGGAAGATCGAGCTGTGGATCGATCTCGGCCGCTGATTCGAGCATTTCCTCCCAGCTCACCGATCGGTTCTCGTACGCCGCCAGACGTCCAAGGATCGCCGCAAGATTGCTCTCCACGCTGGGCGTCAGCGTGTCAGCCAGCGGTTGCTGGTCGACGACCGCCGCGTAGAAGTCTTTGATGTTCCCGACGGCGCCACTCTCGTAAAGCCCCTTTGTGTTGCCCCCGGGCCACGCGGTGTCGCCCGTGATACGAACGTCGCCCTCATACGCGGAGTCGACCGTTCCACCCGCGCCGTACGTGCGAATGCGGATGTCGTCGTACCCTGACGTGAACTGCGCGGAGCTGAAGTCGACGAGCACGCCGTTCGGATAGCTGCACGTGACAACGAAGTGATCCCAGCAGTTGCCCACATCGACACGGGCTTTGCGACCGCCGGTGCCCTGGGCCTTCAAGGGGTGTCCCTGCAGGTACCAGTTCGCCACGTCGATGACGTGGATGTTCTGCTCGACGATGATGTCGCCCGACAGCGCCTTGTCGAAGACCCAGTTCCGCATGCGGGCGGTCGGGCTCCCGTCAGGAACCTTCGGGTCGAGACGTCCCGCGTGATAGTACACGTGACCGAGCACAGGCGCGCCGATGTCGCCCCGATGCACTCGCTTGGCTGCCTCCCGGAACAGTGGATCTCGGCGGGTCTGGAAGTCCACCAGGAGCGTGACGCGATCACCAGCCTTGCGCGCCGCTTCCTGGATTGCCAAGCAGCCAGGAACATCCACGGCGATGGGCTTGGCGAGAAACACGTGCTTGCCGGCGGTGAGCGCGGCAGTCGTCTGCTCGGGGTGGAAGTACGGCGGGCTCTCGATGGCGACCGCGTCGATCGGTCGATCGAGCAGCGCGCGGTATCCGTCGAT
>JBOGIN010000150.1:0-1544 GCA_050742275.1 Vicinamibacteraceae bacterium | reverse complement strand
ACCGGGAGCACATCCCCCGCTTCGCACTGAAATACCGCGGCCGCTCGGCGGCGTTCGTTCGCCGGGCGTACCCCGTTCAGGGAAGCGGCAGCGCTGAGTTCACGGCCGACTGGTTCGTCAACGACCTCGAAGAGCCGTATACCTATCCCGAAGACAAGCCGTTCTCCTGGAGAGGGCGCCTGCGGATCCTCGGCGGCCGCACCAATATCTGGGCTCGTCAGAGCTACCGGCTGAGCGATCTCGATTTCAAGGCCGCGTCACGCGACGGCTTCGGCATGGACTGGCCGGTCGCCTATCGCGACTTGGCCCCGTACTACGACCTCGTCGAGCGCTACGTAGGCATCAGCGGCCGCGCGGAGGGCGTGTACGAGCTGCCAGACGGGCAGTTCCACCCGGCCATGGCGATGAGCTGCTCCGAGAGTGCGCTCCGGGATCGCGTCAGGGCGAAGCTGGGACGCGTGGTCACAATCGGCCGGACGGCCAACATCACGCGGCCGCTGGGCAGGCGGCAGCCGTGTCACTACTGCGGGCCGTGCGAGCGAGGATGCGTCACGCATTCGTATTTCAACGCGGCTTACACTACGGTGGCCGATGCGCTGGCCAGCAAGCGCTGCACGCTGATCGAGAACGCCATGGCGTACCAGGTGCTGATGGATCGAGACAGCCGCCGCGCACGTGGCATCCTCTACATCGATCGCATCACCCACCAGCCAAAGGAGGTCTTCGGCAAGGCGGTCGTCCTGTGTGCGCAAGCGCTCGAATCGGTGCGCATGCTCTTGAACTCGAAGAGCGAGCAGGACCCGGCGGGGCTCGCCAACTCGAGCGGCCTTCTCGGCAAGTACTTGATGGATCACATCATCTGCGGCGGCGCGATCGCGGAGTTCCCGGATCTACCGGTCACGCCGTCGATGAATGCCCCCCACCGTCCCAACGGAATATACATCATCCGCTTCCGCAATCGCCACGACGAGCCTGCTTCCAAGAAGTTCCTCCGCGGCTACGGCTACCAAGGCAGCGGCGCCGGAGATGATTTCAATTTCGACGTTCCCGGCTTTGGCCGACGCTACAAGGATGCCGTCAAGAAGCCCAGGCCCTCGGTCGTCGGCCTGACCGGCTTTGGCGAGTGCCTGCCCTACGAGGACAACTACGTGGAGATCGATCCACAGGTGGTCGATACGTACGGCATTCCAGTCCTACGTGTGCATGCCCGTTTCAAAGAGAACGAGCAGGCGATGATCACGGACATCGGCGAGAGCGCGGCCGAGATGCTCGAGGCGGCGGGCGGGAAGAACATCCGCCTGACCGTGGATCGGAACAGACCCTTTGGAGCGGCGATTCATGAAGTGGGAATCGCGCGGATGGGCGGCGACCAAAAGCGCGCCGTGCTGAACGGGTTCCAGCAGTCGTGGGATGTCCGGAACCTGTTCGTGATGGACGGTGCGGGCTTCACGTCGAGCGCCTGTCAGAATCCTACGCTGACCATCATGGCGCTTGCGGTGCGCTCCTGCGATTATCTAGTCGAGCAGGCCGGAAAGGGCGAGCTC
>JBOGIN010000149.1:0-4818 GCA_050742275.1 Vicinamibacteraceae bacterium | reverse complement strand
TGTGTGCGATTGGCTGTGTGTGGAAGACATGCGTTCCGTTGCCCATCACGGCACACAGCCGCCGGAGAGTGGGGGTACGTGCCACGATGAGCACCGCGAGACCGCCGTCGTCAACGGAGGATCGGTTCACCATCCCTGCGGTGAACATCCCGCGTTGTTCGCGGGCTCAGAAGCCGCAGAGATCCGGCGCGTCACGGCTGAGGCTGCGGCTCCCGTGCTCCTGCTGATCCCCGCCGCAGTCTCCACACCCGGCGCACCTATCGGCGTGCACCGCGCTCCACCGACCGACAATCGCGCCGACGTCGCCCCTCCCCGGCGTCAGCTCATCCTCCGTATCTAGAGAGTCTGAAGCTGCGTACCTCGCCATGCTGTGGCGGCGGACCCCCCTGAGTGAAATTCCAGCGGCGCGCAAGGTGTGCCTCCTTGACGCGCTGCGCGCGTGTTGCAGGAGCAAGCCCTGCATCGCGCAGGAGGACAGGTTATGGATTCACGTCGACGCAACTTTCTGCGCGGACTCGTCACGACCACGGGCGTCGCGGCTGCCGCTCGGGCCTCCGCGCAACATCAGTATCCTCCGCAGCCGGAACGGACAGCCTCCCCGACGGCCGAGCAGCCCGCGCCCTCGCGGGCGGGACTTGTACCCGTCGAAACGCCTGATGTGCCGAAGATGCCGTGGCGCCTGGAGAACGGCGTCAAGGTATTCGAGATCCGCGCCGAGCACGTGCGGACCGAGTTTCTGCCCGGCCGGATCGTCGATGCATGGGGCTTCAACGGCAGCGTGCCGGGACCGACGATCGAGGTGAACGAAGGGGACCGCGTCCGCTTGATCGTCGAAAACCGCTTACCGGAGCTGTTCTCGATGCATTGGCATGGCCTCGAGATCCCCGTGAACATGGACGGCGTTCCCGGCATTTCGCAAAAGCCCATCGAGCCCGGCGGTACATTCGTTTATGAGTTCACGCTGCGGCAGAACGGTACGTTCTTCTACCACTCGCACATGGCAATGCAGGAGATGATGGGGATGATCGGCCTCTTCATCATCCATCCGCGCGAGCCCTATCGTCCCAGGGTCGATCGCGACTTCGGCCTGATCTTCCAGGAGTGGGCCATCCTGCCGAACAACACCATCCCGAATACGCTCGCGATGGAGTTCAACTGGCTGACGATCAACGGCAAGGCCGGGCCGGCGACCACGCCCATGCTAGTCAAGCGTGGCGAGCGCGTGAGGATTCGGATGGTGAACCTGGGCATGGATCATCATCCGATTCACCTGCACGGCAACACGTTCTACGTGACAGGGACGGAGGGCGGCCGCATCCACACACCGGCGCGCGAGCCTGGGAACACGGTGCTACTCGGCGTGGCGCAGGCGCGCGATGTGGAATTCGAAGCCACCAACCCCGGCGACTGGATGTTCCACTGCCATCTGCCCCACCACATGATGAACCAGATGGCCTCGATGGTCGGCCCGATCATGATGTCGCACGGCCAGGGCCTCCAGCCGCAGACGATGGAGTCGGGCATGGGCATTGTCGAAGGGCGCGCGTTCGCCGATGAGAATGGCGCGGCGTTTGGCCGGACCCTTGCGGTCGGCGCCGAACGAGAACGGCCGACGCCGAACATGCCGCTCGCGGCGATGCAACACACGAGTGGCGCGCACGCGCAGCCCAGCGGCGAGGGCGGGTTGTTCCCCGGATTCCCGCAAGACATGTTCATGGTCATGGATGAGATGTTCAAGGACAAACCGGAGGTCTACGGTCTATCACCAGGATGGACGGGCGGCATGATGGGCATGATGACGCTGGTGCGCGTCCTGGAGCCTGCGCTCTTCGACAAGATCCAGGCGCTCAAGGCCGACCAGGCGCAGAGGAGGGCCGAGTGATGCATCACCTGACGGGAAGACGGCGGCACAACTTCTGGCCAACTGTCTCGCACCCGCTCATCATCACATGCCTCGTCACGTTCGGCGCCGCGCGCGTCAGCGCGCAGACACCGCCTCAGACCACGCCGATCACCTTGGCGGCGCTCGAGGAGATGGCGCTGGAGCTCAATCCAACGCTGAAGCAGGCCGACGCCGGGATCGACGCGGCGAGGGGCCGGGCCCAGCAAGCCGGACTCCTGCCGAATCCCACCATCGGCTACACGGCCGAGGAGGTCAGCGGCGGTCCCATCATCAGGGGTGGCGAGCATGGCGTCTTCATCGAGCAGACGATCCCACTGGGTGGCAAACTGCGCCTCAGTCGCCAGGTGTTCGAGCGCGAGGCGCACCAGGCCGAGTTCCTCCGCGATGCCCAGCACGCCCGCGTGCTCAACTCGGTGCGAGTCGCCTTCTACGCGGCGCTGGCGGCACAGCGTCGCGTCGAGGTGCGGGAGCGTCTGGCGAAGCTCGCGTCCGAGGCAACGACGGTCTCCACGCAGTTGTACAACGTCGGCGCAGCCGATCGGCCTGACCTGCTCTCTGCGGAGATTGAAGCGCGCCAGAACCGGCTGGAGCTGACGAGCGCGCGGAACGCGTGGTCTCGCGCCTGGCTCACCCTCGCGAGCACCGTTGGTGATCCGACACTTGCGCCGCGACCGCTTGCCGGTGCCTTGGATTCAGCCTTGCCGGAGCTCGAGCGTGAGGCCGCGCTTCAGACCATCCTCGAGCGGAGCCCGGAGCTGGCGGCGGCGACAGCCGCGGTGGAACGGGCGCAAGCGGCGCTGAGGCGCGCCCGCCGCGAACCGGTGCCCGATCTGGTGCTGCGTGGAGGTCCTCGGTACAACCGCGAGGTGCTCGAAGTGACGCCCGCAGGCGAGCCACGCCCAGTCGGCTGGGAAGTGGCTTTCGATGTCGGCGTGACCGTGCCGCTGTTCAACCGCAATCAGGGGAACGTGGCGGCCGCGCAGGCGGAGGTGACGCGGGCCCAGCACGAGCTGCGCCGGTTGCAGCTCTCGCTACGGTCCCGATTCAGCGTCGTCTTCGAGGAATACCTGACGGCACTGCGCATGGCGGACACCTACCAGGCTGAGATGCTTCCACACGCCGAAGAGGCCTATCGCCTGTATCTGGCGCGCTATCAGGAGATGGGCGCTGCGTATCCGCAGGTCCTCATCGCCCAACGAGAGCTGTTCGAGGTGAGTGACCGTTACGTCGCCGCGCTTGAAGGTGTCTGGCGCGCAGCCACGCTGATTCAAGGATTTCTGCTCACGGGCGGTCTCGAGGCGCCCATCACGCCGGGAGAAGCGCCGGTCGCGCCGGACGTGCAGTCGGCTGAGATGCCGGGGGCGGTCCCGACCGGCGTCGAAGGTCGCGAGCGTTGATGGGCCCATGAGACACGCGCCTGTGTGAGACGACAGGAGGAGAATGCAATGAGATCACCACAAGAGCGATTCACTCTGCTGATGCTGGGCCTTGTCCTCGTCGGGACGACGACGGCATTCGGCCAGCATACACAGCACCAGACGCCACCGCCGCCGGCCGGCGCCGATACCCCGGTCGGCGCCCAAGCCCTGAGCGGCTGTCCGGATAGCGCCCGGGCGGCGCTTCAAGCGCTCGATGCACTCGGCGCACAGCTCGAGCAAGCCCGTCAGACGAACAGCCCCGCCGACATGCGAAACGCCGTGGACAGCGTCCAGGCGGCGCTGGAGGGCCTCCGCGCGCAGATGGGCGTGTGCGTGACAGACGAGGCCAAGCAATCCGGCGGCGGTATGGATCATTCTGGCCACGGCCAGAAGCCAGCCGCGGCGACGCCGCAACCTGGCACGAGCTCGCCTGCGAGCCCAGACGGCGTCGACCATTCGAAGATGGACCACTCGAAGATGGGACATCAGCCGCCCGCGAGTGAAACGTCCCCTGAACCATCGGCCGCCGTTGATCCCGTGTGTGCCATGAAGGTCGACCGGAAGACCGCACCGCAGGTTACCTACGAAGGGACGACCTACTACTTCTGCTCCGAGTCAGATCGGCAGAAGTTCCTGGCGGATCCCGCGCCGTACGTCAAGAAGTCAGGGGCGCAGGAGCGACTATGACGAGCGTGATGAATGAGCGTCACACCACAGACGACAGAAACCAGTCGATCCGAACAACGGCGGACACGGTGCGCACGGCGGATTGTGGATGATGTGGATCTGCTGCGCGCTGACGCTGCTTCTCTTGCTGGCATTGTTTTGGACGTGGTGGTAGCACCGGCGCCAGGTGTAGAGGTGACCCGCAGAAAGCGAGATCATCCGGTGATGGTCAGTGGCCGTTCGCGAGGTCGAAGGCCACGCGCGGAACGTGGCCGCGGACGAAGTGCAGGAATCGCTTTGTCGCGAAGAAACGATCCGAGATGCGGAAGGCGATTCTAGTTGAGATCGATCATTTCAGTTAGCCCGACCACTCCAGAATAGGGCCGAGCAGGTACGCCGTGAAGAAACCGCCGACGTAGATTGCTGCGGAGATCCAGAGCACGGCACGGCTGACACGATCGGCCGTGCTGCATGCGCTCGGCTGGTCTACTGGACACGTCTCATCAGCTCCCCGAAGCCTCGGAGCCAGTGCGTAGACGTAGAGAACGTTCAACGCGATCAGGGTCCCCGATCCGGCAAACACCCACCCCTTATGGCGGGACAGCGTCACGAGCCATGGCGCGGCAGACAGGAAGGACGCCACCGTTGCGCCCAGACCGAACAGCACGAGGAGCGACGGCAGCGCGCAACAGATCAGCGTGCCGAAGGACGTAAACAGCGACAGAAACCCGAACGCCCAGTCACGGGCGTTTCCCTGGACCGCACGTTCTCTGGGCGTACGGGCAACATTCGCGTCCTCACTGGCGTGTGACTGGCTTGACACTGTTCACC
>JBOGIN010000148.1:0-7424 GCA_050742275.1 Vicinamibacteraceae bacterium | reverse complement strand
GTCTAAAGACCGCGCGCTACGGGAGTTTGAAGGTGAAAGACTGCGCGCGACGGGAGTCTGAACTTTAAAGACCGCGCGCTACGGAGGTTGGAAGCTCGAAGGCCGCGCGCTACGGGAGCTTGAACTCTAAAGACCGCGCGCCGCGGATGTTCAGGCGCTCGAGCGCATGCCCAGCGCCTCGATCATGTGCGCGCGGTAAGTGCGGCTGACCTTCAGCACCGTGCCATCGCTGAGCGTGTGGCGTTGATCGCCAGAGGTCAGCGGCTCGATTTCGCGGATGCAGGAGACATTCGCGATCGCGGAGCGGTGCACGCGCACGAACCCGTGCCCGTCCAGCGCGCCTCCCAGCGCGCGCAGCGAGTCGCGGACGAGGAGCGTGCGGCCGCGCAGGTGGATCCGCGCGCAATAGTCCTCCGCTTCGATCCAGACGATGTCGTCGTGCGGGATCACGAGGGTGCGTCCGCCGTCGCGGACCACGAGCTGTCGCCGCTCCGGTGCCGTCGCCGAGAGGAGATCCGCCAGCCGTCCCGCCATCGACGCAAACGTGCGCTCGCGCAGCCGCACCCGGGTCCGTTCGACGACGACAGCGAACCGCTCGTCCGAGAACGGCTTCAGCAGGTAGTCGAGCGCATGCTGCTCGAACGCCTGCAGCGCGTACCGATCGAAGGCCGTCACGAAGATGATCGTCGGCGCCGCGCCCGGCTCGAGACGACGCAGCACCTCGAAGCCGTCGACCTCCGGCATCTGCACATCCAGGAACAGCACGTCGGGCCGCTCACGGTGGATCGCGCCGATGGCGTCTGCGCCGTGGCCGCACTCGGCGACGATCACGAAGTCCACCTCGCGCGCGAGCAGCAGTCGCAGCGTCTGGCGCGCCAGCGGCTCATCGTCTACGACGATCGTCCGCCACGGGCCTGCCGGCGAGACGCCGGTCATGACGAGGTGTAAGGCAGCGTCACGGTCGCCCGCACACCGCCTCCCTCCCGAGGACCCACGTGAAGCGCCGCCGCATCGCCGAATTCCGCGGCGAGGCGCGACGCCAGGTTGCGAAGACCGGTGCCAGCCGTGCTGTGCAGGGTCCATCCGGGCGGCAGCCCGACGCCAGTGTCCTCGACGTCGATCCGCGTCCGTCCATCGTCGCGCACGGCACGGATGACGAGCGAGCCCTCGCGCACCCGTGGCGCGAGGCCGTGCCGCACGGCGTTCTCCACGAGCGGCTGGACGACGAGCAGCGGCACGCGTGCATCCGCGACCTCTGGCGCGAGATCGACCGTGACGGCGAGCCGATCGGCGAAGCGCGCGCGCTGGATCTCCAGGTAGCGTTCGACGATCTGCAGCTCTTCGCCGAGCGACGTGTGGCGATCCCCCGCATCGAGCACGTGGCGCAGCGGATCACTCAGCGCGGCGATCAGCCGCACGACGCCCGCTGTGTCACCGGCGCGTGCCAGCGCCGCGATGCTGTGCAGGCTGTTGAAGAGAAAGTGCGGTTGAAGATGGCCGCGCAGCGCGTCCAGCCGGGCCGCCGCGAGCTCGGCCTGAAGCCGCGCGGCTGCCATCTGCCGATCCCGGTAGCGCTCATGAAGCGTCATGGCCGCGCCGATGCCGGCAATCGCCGTATAGATGAGGAGCTGCGCGGTCAGTTGTCCGCGCAGGTGCCTCACCATGCTCTCCCAGATGGACGCGTCCTCGCTCGTCAGCGCCCGCGCGAGCAGCGTCGAGAGGAACGAGTGCCCGAGCGCGACCACGGCCGAGACGGGGACGTGTGCGATCAGAAGCCGCAGCCACCCGCCGAACCGCTCCGGCAGCCATCCGCGCGTGACGTGCCAGACTCCAATCGTGAACGGGATCCACGCGACGAAATAGGGGATCTGCCACGCCAACGCCTCCCGCACGTCGACACGCTGGCCGGGAGTCTGGGCCATCCACACCATCTGCGCCGTGGATATCGCCCCGACGAACAGCCAGAAGCCGGCGGCCGCGGCCCATGCCGTACGGCGGCTGGCCAGCGACGAAGGCGCGCGACTACCCATGTGACGACAAGCTTAGCGCACGCGGCGCTCCTGCCGGGATGCGGCGATTCGGCTCGCTGCAGCCCTGATGCGGCTCGCTGCAGGTTCATTGCGCCCGCGATATCCCGCCTGGCACGATGGCGTGTCCTATTCATCTGGAGGCCACGATGCACAAAGCAAGTGTCAGCGTACTGATGTTCGCAGTATTCGCAATGCCGAGCGGGTCCACCGCACAAGACAAGCCCGCCTCGTCCGGGAAGACCTTCACAATGTCGGGTGAGCTGCTGCGTGCCTATCAAGACACGCAGCGCAACCTCAGGGAGGCCGCGGAAAAGATGCCGGAGGAGCACTATGGCTTCAGACCGACGTCAGACGTCAGGCCGTTCGGTCAGATCGTGGCGCACATCGCGCTATCTCAGTTCGGCACCTGCGCCGCACTGAAGGGGGAGCCCAGCCCGCGAAAGGACGAAAAAGAAGAGGCGAGCCGTACCAAGACCGAGACCATCGTGCTGCTCGAGGCGTCGGCCGAGTACTGCAATCCGACAGTGAATGCGCTTACCGAGCAGACGATGACCGAGCTGACGAAGGTGGGAGAGAAGGGGGACAACCAAGCGGCCAAGGGGCTCCTTCCCGTGAGCCTCGTCGTGCACGGTATGGAGACGTACGGAGCCTTGGGCGTCTACCTGCGCTTGAAGGGGGTCGTGCCCCCGACGACCGCGCGGCAGAAAGAGAAGATGAAGGACAGTCAATAACAGGTCCTACTGTTTCCTATAGGCGTTTCCCAACGCCGGCTCGTCCGGGCGCTCGCGTCAACGGGGTGGGCGACGCAGCGGCCTGCGCCGCCCGTTCCGGTGCCCGGAGGCGCTGCACCCCTCGGTCGAACCATTGCTCGAGTGCGGTCCGTCTCTTTCCCTTCGGCAAGTAGCTCGCGATAAATACCTTGACAGGAATATTCCGACACAGGCATATTATGCGCTGTGATCGAGACGTTCGCTGCGCTCGCGGAGCCGAACCGCTTGCGCATCGTCGAGCTGCTGCGCTCCGGCCCTCGCCCGGTCAACGGCATCGGTGAGCGTCTCGGGCTCAACCAGCCTCAGGTCTCGAAGCATTTGCGCGTGCTGAAGGCAGCCGGGCTCGTCGCCGTGCAGCCACGCGCCCAGCAGCGGCTCTACGAGCTACGTGCCCAGCGTCTTCACGAGCTCTACGAATGGGTCGAGCGCTATCGCCAACTGTGGGATGCGCGCTTCGACGAGCTGGACTCGCTGATCGACGAGCTCAATGCGAAGGAGAAGTCGAATGGCCGCAAGAGACGCAAATGAGCCTGCCTCGGCGAACCGCACGTCGATGGGGCTCGAGGGCGATCGCGAGATCGTTATCGCGCGGACGTTCAACGCGCCGGCACGGCTGGTGTTCGACGCCTGGACACAGCCGGAGCACGTGCGCCGCTGGTGGGCGCCCAAGTCGCATGGTGTCTCCATCGTCGATTGTGCCGCCGATGTTCGAGTCGGCGGCGACTACCGCTACGTTGCCCGGCTCGATACGGGCGGCGAATTCGCCTTCTCGGGGAAGTACGTCGAGGTCACGCCGTACTCGCGCCTCGTCTACACGGAGATCTTCGAGCCCACCGCCTCCGGCGCGAAGCCGGGTGACGCCGAGCTGATCATCACTGTCACGTTCGACGAGCAGCAGGGCAAGACGCATCTCGTCTCGCGCAGCCTGTGCCCGTCGACGGAAGTGCGCGATACTATTCTCGCGTCAGGCATGGAGCACGGCATGCGCGAGGCGATGGAGCAGCTCGAGGAGCTCCTCGGATCACTTCGTTGAATGCCGCAAGTCACCTGTCATATCGGGATGTCGATGCCACAGCGTCCTGAGTTGACGCGTTGGAGGATATATGGCTCAAAAAGTCGCCTACTGGACCAGCACCGTGATTGTTGCAGTGATGCTGCTCTTTGCGCTCAGCTACCTCACTGGTAACGAACAAGTCGTCTCCGGATTCGCCAAAGCGGGTTACCCACAGCACCTTCGGATCATTCTCGGCATCGTCAAGCCGGCCGCCGCCATCGTCCTGCTGTTGCCGGGAGTGGCCCTCCTGAAGGAATGGGCGTACGTGGGCGTCGCGTTCACGTGGGTGATGGCGTTCATCTCCGCCTACGCGGGGGGAGAAGGCGTGGGTGTGTGGGTCATGCCGCCGGTGCTTCTGATGCTCTTGATCGTCTCCTACGTGACCAGGCCTCCAAGCCGCCGGTTGATTCTTGGTCGTCCGTCTGAGCTCGTGAGCACTCAGTGACGATCTGGTTTTGCGCACCAGGCGGTGTCTGAATCAGGCGAGGAACATGAAATGACGAGCGTGCCGACGCACCCCGCGAATATCGATGAGTACATCGCGGACTTCCCACCGGCCGTGCAGCGTGTGCTGGACCGCGTGCGGAGCACCATCCGTAAGGCCGTACCCGACGCCGAAGAGACGATCTCGTACAAGATACCTGCCTACAAGCTGCATGGGCGGACGATGCTTTATTTTGCCGGGTGGAAGCAGCACTACTCGCTCTATCCCGCGAATGATCGTCTCGTCGCCGCGTTCAAGAAGGCCCTTGCCCCGTATGAGGTCAACGACAAGGGGACGATCCGCTTCCCGCTCTCCGAGCCGGTACCCGTGAAGTTGATCGAAGACATCGCGAAGTTTCGTGCGAAGGAAGCTGCCGCGCACGCGAAGACGAAGGCGGCCGGCTCGACGAAGCGCTAAGCGGAGACAGGCATCCGCGACGCAGCCTGCGAACGGCCGATCCGACGGTAACGGCTCGGCGTCGAGCCGCGTTGGCCGAGCCGAACCTCGGCAAGATGCAACCCTCTAGTTGCTAATCAGTGCCCCGGCGCGATAGACTGCAACCAGGAGGTTGCACATGAGCACGAGGGCGACAACAACGGCAGATCGGATCGAGAAGAGGGTGTTGTTGCGTGCGCCGCGTTCCCGAATCTGGCGCGCGCTGACCGACGCCGGCGAGCTGGGAGAGTGGTTCGGCGCCAGGTTGTCGGGTGTCATTGCCCCCCGGCGCTCGTATCCGCGGCCCAGTGACACATAAGGACTACGAACATCTGACGATGGACATCACGATCGAGCGTGTAGAGCCGGAGCGTCTCATTTCGTGGCGCTGGCATCCTCATCCGATCGATCAGCAGGTGGACTACTCGGCGGAGCCGACCACGCTGGTCACGTTCGAGCTCGAGGACGTCGAAGGGGGCATCTTGCTCACGGTGGTCGAGTCGGGGTTCGACGCCATCCCGTTGGCGCGGCGTGCGGACGCCTACCGCGGCAACGACGAGGGGTGGGCCGCCCAAATGGAGAGCATCAGAAAGTATGTCGACTAAGCGGCATCGTCAGGCGGCGACGAGCGATCGCCTGTCGCAATCGGCGCCGGTCTTCGCCGCGCTCGGCGACCGGACACGGCTGCGGTTGGTCGGGCGCCTCTGCGCCGATGGTCCAATGTCGATCACACGCCTGACGAGTGGCGCACGTGTCACTCGTCAGGCGGTGACCAAGCACCTGCAGGTCCTCGCGACCGCAGGCGTGGTGCGGAGCGCACGGGTAGGTCGCGAGAGCATCTGGGAGCTGCAAACAGGCGAGCTCGAACAGGCGCGGCGCACACTCGACGCCATCGCTGCCCAGTGGGACAGTGCGCTCGACCGACTGAAGCGCTTCGTGGAAGAGTAGGAAGGGCCGTTGCAATGGGAGCTCCGAGATACCGAGGCTCTTCCGGCTGGTCGTCATCCCAGTGCGTCGAGGCCCATGCGGCGTTTGAGCTCGCGCCGGCCGGCCGGTGTCACGGTGAGGATGCGACTGTCGAGATCGCGGACAATCCATTTCCGCGTTAGAGCGATGCCGAGGAGTGCCGCACCGAGCGCACCGGCAAGGTGGTAGCGCCGCTCGCTCCAGTCGAGACAGGCCGTGGCAAAGCGCCGGCGTAGCGCGCGAGTCGCGTCAACGTCGACGCCGACCGCTTCGAAGCCGGCCACGCCGGCCGGTGTGAGGTCGTACTCACGGTCGCCCGCCGCGGTGAGCCAGCGGAGCTCCTTCATGCGATCGTGAAGGCGTACACCGAGCGCGCCAGCGATGTGGTCGTAGCATGTTCGAGCGGCGCGCACGCGTCGGGGTGTGTTGGCCACGAACGCCGGGCCCGAGCCGCCAGCCAGGACGCTCAACGCCTCGAGCGCCGCCGCGACATCTGCGCTTTCGAGACTGTAGTAGCGGTGCTTGCCTTGGATGACCACCTTCACGAGTCGCTGCTGTTCCAGCCGCCGCAAGTGTGCGCTGGTGGTCGATGGCGCCACGTCGGCCACCGCCGCCAGCTCGGTCGCCGTGCGCGCCCCATCGTCGAGCAGGCAGTAGAGCATGCGGGCGCGTGCCGGCTCGCCGATCGCTGCTGCGATCGACGAAACGCCCGCCCCCGACTCATCAACATCCATGTTTCGATGTTAGACGAAGTGTGTCGGTCGAGCAATCGGCATACTCGCGTGACGCGCCCCTTGGCAATCGATCGAGGGTGCAATGGCGCAAACGAGTCGGTGTGACGTGATGCGATTGGCGCTGGGCCTGGGCGGGATGCCAGGTTTCTAGTGGGGCGGTGTCGATTCATCCGGCGGACCACGCACCGGGAGAACGAACATGACCGTGACGTGTTTCATCCGCTACGAAATCGATCCGTTTCAGCGAGAGAGATTCAAGGAGTACGCGGAGAACTGGGGCCGCATCATCCCGCGATGCGGCGGCTATCTCGTAGGCTATTTTCTGCCGCACGAAGGCACCAACAACGTGGCCTGGGGACTGATCGCATTCGACAGTCTCGCCTCGTACGAGGCATACCGCAATCGGTTGAAGACCGATCCGGACGCGCGCAAGAACTTCGCCATGGCACAGGCTCAACGCTTCATCGTTCGCGAAGAACGGAGCTTCGTCGAGGTCGTTGACGGGACCTTCGGTGTCGCCGCCGCGCTGGCCGACGTGGGGTGACCCAACCCGCCACAGCGCTGCTGCGTCGACAGGCGGATGCAGCAGCGCCGAGGCGGATAGGACGCTACTCGACTGATGTGTCGAAGGAACTACGGGAAGAAGACGGCGATGTGACGCCGTCGTGAGTCCGCTCAGTCGATAGATTCAGCCGGTACGTCTCCTCCAACTGTCGGACGCACAGCCAGGAGATGAGCGCCAAGGTCGCGAGGTATGCCGTGATCGGCCACGAGCTCCCCGTGAGGCCGAAGAGCGTCGTGGCGATTGCCGGTGCAAGGGCGCCGCCGAGAATCGTCCCGAGCGTGAGGCTGAGTGACACGCCGCTGTAACGCACGGCCGTCGGAAAGAGCTCTGAGAACACCGCGGGCTGCGGTCCAATGTACGGACCCTGCAGGAGCAGCATCCCGGAG
>JBOGIN010000147.1:0-8267 GCA_050742275.1 Vicinamibacteraceae bacterium | reverse complement strand
CTTGAGGGGAAATCCCCTGCACTTCGGGGGAAATAGGAAGCAGCTAACCGCCTGGAGAGCTAGAATTTACGGCCCGCTAAACGCTTTCTTAGATCTATTTCCCGGGAGGTCACAACAACGGGTTCCGCCGGGCCGATAGTCGGCGTGTTGTCGTTGTTTCTTGGAGATGTGCAACGCGCGGTGGCTTCCGATCAGCCAGCGCGCCCACGATGACGGCGAACAGCCCTTACGGGAGGCTCCTCTGCTCGCGAAGTCTCCCCTCGCGTTTCTTCCTTCCACTGGTCGGTCACCAGCGATCTCCCGTACTTCCAGTACATCTCTCGCCGCTCTGTCGACATTAGCTCCCAGAGTCCCCTGACGCGGCGGAACACGTCTTCTTGCGGCACATCGACGGGTGCCTGTGGACCACGGATACCCCGTAGGCGAACGCCGCCTTCGGTCCAGACGCCCTCCCAACGCGCAACGATCTCCGTGAGGGACACGCCGAGCCCCTTCGCCATTCGCCTCGCAAGCTCGAACCCCGGGACGTACTTTCCTCGCTCGATCTCCGACACACGAGCCTGCTCGAAGTCGCCTCTCTCAGCGACATCCTTCTGGGACAGTCCCGCCGCAATTCGAATCTCCCGACACACAGCCCCAAAGGACTTCACGCCGGTCAACGTAGCACTAAACCGCTTTCCACTCAAGGATTTAGACCATACAAGACGTAGAGACATAACGATTGACCGCTTTCCGAGACGCTAGCGTTCCGCCCGCAGCCGCGGCCGGCACAGGGCATCGACGCCGTCCACCTCATGGCGCGACTGGGGCAGGCAAATTTGGCCGCTACTACCCGCAGATAGTGACTGAAGCGTTCTCGCCGACGGGCCGCCAACAGTGTGTCGGGCGCAGCAGTTCAAATGAGCGGAAACGCGGGGAGCTCAATTTATATAGTTACATTACATATACGATATACAGATATCGTTGTCTCGTCTCGCGATCGACCTGCACCCGCAATGTCGCTCGGGTCTATAGCTCTACTGTTTACGTCGGCAGGCTCGCTTTTCGTCTCCACGCTGGCCTGAGCGGGGGTCGATACACTCGGGGGACGCCATGTCAGGCATCGAAGCCGATCCCACGCGCACGCTGGTTATCCCTTCGTTGACGTCCATTCTTGGGCAGCCGTGGGATGGCTCTCACGCATTACACAAGCAACGTGCCATTGCCGACTGAGACCGCAGCGCCAGGAAGCTCCCCAGATTGGAGGGCGTTTCTGCAATGAGGTGAATCCCTCTTGGTTACCTTGTTCCCTTGCAGGCCCGTGACCTCAGTCGCACCGAGGAAACCGCATTCCTGCCCGAGAAGACGGTTCCCAGTCTTACGCATCAGGTGGCAAGAACTGCAGCATGGCTCTACTGCTATCCGGGCGGCCCACGGCGGCAGACCGTGTGAACTCTCCCTGCGAACGGCCACACGCTAAGGAAAACACCGGGGCATCTGGCGAATCTCACGACAGCCCCCGCGCGCGCGAACGACCGCCCACGACCAGTTCGGGCTGGTCGCGCTGGATGCCCGCTCTCGACGAGCACCACTACCCCCACAGTCGAGCGACGGACAACTCAACCGACGTTCCGTCGAGTGTTGAATCGTTTAATAGATACGCCGGTTCGAGGGCTCGACGACGAAAGTCTAGAACTCCTTTCGGCGCACGGCGCCCCACCGAGACCGCCGAGAGTCTACGCCTATTGTCAGGCCTAGATTGATGCTCTTTGGTGGAACGACATGCTTTAGGAATGGTCGTGTCGTGAGACCCATGGCGACCGTGCGCATATCCTACCAATACTATTTAGAGCTTGACATGCTATACTTTATACAGATATCGTCATTTGCATCGGAGGACCGTGACGCAGTCTCTGCTGGGCCTTCGGCGCTCAGCCCGGGAGGCAGCCCGATGAGTGACCGACTTCTTACCATCTTTCAGACCGCTGAACAGTTCAACGTCACGCGCCAGCTTCTTTACGGGGCCGTGGCGCGCGGCGACCTGGCGGCCGTTCGCTTCAGCGCCCGCGGGCGGATTCGATTGCGTGAGGACGACGTCAGCGCGTGGATCGAGGGCCATCGTGCAGCCGCCCGGAACGCAACATCAGCCTCTCTCACACCAGTGACCGCACCGGACGGGGCCGGATCACCCCGCAGCCAGATCGAGCACTTATTGCCCCCGCTGGAGTCTCGGCGTTTCGCCTCGTAACGTCGCTCGTCTCGGAGGAACGCCTCGATGTTGTCACACACCGATGCTGGAGCCAGCCGCAAAGAGCTCGCTTCATGTGAACACCGCCAAGCACGGCGCATCCTTGTCGAGAAGAACCTCGCCACACTTGGCTTCTTCACGCCGTCCAGCAGTCGGATCAAGCAGTCGAAGGCCAAGACCGTTCGATTCTCGAAGGTCATCGACGGTCAACGCATCGAGACCTCCGCGACCATCGTCCCAAGCGCGCTTCACGGCCTCCCCATCACAGCAGACCAGGACAAGTATCTGGCGCTTCAGGAGCTGCTTCGCGCCGAGCGTTGTGCTTCGGGTCGTATTACAAACCCGCTCACGTTCTCGACCGGAGCCCTTCTACGGGCTCTGCACATCTGCAGCAACAGCGGCAAGAACTACGCTGACGTCGCCGAGTGGCTCGACCTCATTGCGTCCACGACGATCATCTCGGAGGGTGCCGTCTTCCTGGCCGGTGCCCGACGCTGGACCCGGGACCGTTTTCGCGTCTTCGATCGCGCCATCAGCTGCGGTCGGCAGCTCGACGATGGTTCTATTGCTGAACGGAATTACGTCTGGCTCTCGGCGTGGCAGCTACAGAACGTCAACAACAACCATGTGCTGCCGATCGACCTCGACCTGTACCAGCGGTTGAATACGCACATCGCTCGTGCGCTGATTCCGCTCTTGCAGGTCTGGTTGTACGCTTCTCAGCGGTCGCAGGTATTCGAGAAGCGCTACGACGACCTGTGTCAGCTCCTCGGCCTGCGACCCTATCCGCACCGTTCCAAGATCGTCGAGAAGCTCGGACCGGCGCTCGATGAGTTGACATGGCACGGGTATCTCGCTGCTTGGCGCGTGGACCGAACGGCTGACGGGACCGGTTTCAAGATCGTGCTCCAGCATGGACCCGCCTTCACAGCCAAAGACCATTCGCCGACGGTCCAGGTATCGGCGCCTCACGCGGCGGGCCACCGGCTGACGACCGAAGACAGCGCGCTCCAGGTCAACGCAACCTCTCCGTCACTCGATCGTGGCTTGCTGCATGAATTGACACGACGTGGCATCAGCGAGCGTCAAGCGCGAAAGGTCCTCACCACCTTGCCCACGTCGCGCGATGTCATTCGCCAGCTCGAATGGGGCGACTTCGTGATCGCTCGTAGTGGCCATACACGTATCTGGAATCCCGCTGGGTTTTACTTGACGCTCCTGCGAGATCACGTCGAACCACCGGCACACTTTCGTTCCTCCCGCGAACGTCTAGAGCGCGAACAGGGGCGCGAGGCGTTGGCCGCCGCACACGCACACGACGCGGATCTGCGGCAGAAGTACGAATCGTACCGTGACCAGCAAGCCGCGGCCTATCTCGAGGCCATGGACCCAGATGAGCGTGAGCGCCTTCTCGCGGCCAAGGCCGCAGACCTCAAGGCGCAGCATCGCGGAGCCACGCTGTGGCCGGAGCAGACGTTGCGCTCGCTGGCCTCCGTCAGCGCTCGGCAAACCATAGCGCGGTCGCTGCCATTGATGGACTTTCAGCGCTTCATCGAATCCCAGAACCAGAGCACCAGCGAGCACTCCCTCGCAACAGGAGGAGCCAATGATCCCATGCACGCGACACAGCCCTGACCGGCACACTTTCGCCGAACGACGCCGCTTGGAGGAGGCCTACGAGCGGTACGTCGACCAGCGGGTCGACGCACACCTTGTTGGTCTCCATCCCGATGTCGCGAACCGCCTCGTCCGAACGAAGTCGAAGGAGCTTCGCCGAACGTTCACAATCGCACCGACGTGGGCGCTCGCATCGCTGCCGTCGATGGCCCTGATCGCTGCACGCCGTGATATCGCACGCCGCCTTCCCTTGCGTGCGTTCGAGGCGTTCTGTCGACAGCATCGACCTGCTGCGGCGAGACATCGCCGCCTTCTGCCCTTCGTCGCGATCGCGATAATCAGCGCTGCGTTGATCGGGTCTTTTCCAGCAGACGCCCTCGCTCAGGCCCCCTGGGAGCGCGCGGCGGCCAACCTCGAGCAGACATTCACCGGTCCCCTGGCACGCAGTCTCGCGCTGGTCGCAATTGTGATTGGCGGTTTGTTCTTCATGTTTGGAGAGGGGGGCGCGACACGCCAAATTTCCGGCATCGTCTTCGGCGGTGGGCTCGCCCTCTTCGCCGGACAGTTCTTGACGTGGTTGTTCTGAGTGCTCGCGGCGCGATCGCGACGAGGCCTCGCCATGCTCGTGAATGAACCGACGTATCGCCCTGTCTACAAGACGCTCCACCGTCCGCTCACCCTCTGGGGCGTCGATCGGCGGCTGTTCTTCCTCTCGCTGATGCTGGGGGCCGGTACCTTCAACCTGTTCTATTCGTTCATCGCGGGCCTTCTCGTCGCGATCGCTATGTACGCCTTCAGTCTCTGGGCCACGCACCGCGACCCGAAGATGCTCCATATCGTGCTTCGTGCAGGGAATTCCCGCGCGCACTACGACGCCGCGAGGCCCTCGTCTTTTGAACTGCAGTTGGAGTAAGCCTGATGGTCCCGCTCAAGCGCGTGCTGAAGGATTATCGGGAGGCCGACAGTCTGGCTGGCCTCGTCAATCTCTGGGGGTTCGTCGATGACGCGGTGTTCCTCACCAAGAGCGGCGCCGTCGGGCTCGTACTGGCGGTTCGGGGCATCGACTATGAATGTCTCGATCACCGGCAGCGCCGCCACGTCACCCACGCGTTCGAGGCCGCCGTCCGTCTCCTCGACACCCGCACGCGGCTCTACCAATACCTCTTCAAGCGCCGCACCCGAGACATCTGCGCCGAGCCGCATCACCAACCCGTTGTCCACGAAGCGATCCAGCGCCGACAGGCGTACCTCCGTGAGAAACACGACCGCTTGTTCCAGCTTGAGGGCTATTTTGTCCTCCTGTACGAAGGCTGGCGGCCCAACCTGCGCGCGCACACGAAGCTCCAGCGGTGTCTTCGAGACCCCCGGGAAGCCCTGAAACACTGGTTGTCAGCCGAGCGCGTCACGACACTCCTGCAGCGCGAGCTGGACAAAGCCGTTCTAGAGCTACGCGACAGAGCCGAGGCATTGGTCACGCACTTGAGCGACACGCTCGCGCCAACCATCCTGGACAAGCGCGCCGCATTCCGGATGCTTCGCCTGTTGCTCAATTACGCCCCGCACAAAGCGGAGGCACAGGAGCTGAAACATGACAGCTATCTGGACTTCTTCCTCGCAGACTCATCCCTCGCCTGCCACCGCACCCACCTCGAGCTCGACAGTGCCCGTGTCAAGGTGCTGACCCTCAAGGAACCACCAGCCCAGACGTTCGCACATCTCCTCGAAAACCTGTATACGATTCCGAGTGAGTTCATTGCCTGCTCAGAATGGCAGCGCATCGATACCGCGGTGATGCGCCGCGAGCTCCGCAGTCGCCGGCGGCATTTTCACAACGCCAAAGTCAGCCTGATCAACTACCTCTCGAGTGACACGAAACCGGACGAATACCTGATCGACGACTCCGCTGCGGCGACCGTCGCGCAGCTTGGTCAAGCGCTGACAGAGATCGAGGTCCACGGACACTTCTTCGGCGACTTAAGCTTGACCATCGTCCTCTATGACGCGCAGTCGGATCGGCTCCAGCGCAGCGTGGCCGAGTCGGTCAAGGCTCTTGCGGCACACGATGGCGCACTCCATGAGGAAACGTACAATCTCCTCAACGCGTGGCTGGCCGTCATTCCCGGCAACACCGACTACAACCTGCGGCGTCTACCCGTTCTCGAAACCAACTACGCGGATCTCTCCTTCCTCTTTACGTTAAGCACGGGCGATGTCGTCAGTCCGCATCTGCAGCGGGAATACCTGGCGGTCTTCGAGACGGAGCATGGAACGCCCTACTATTGGAATCTCCACTATCAGGATGTCGGCCACACGCTCGTCCTCGGCGCGACGGGGAGCGGCAAGAGCTTCTTGCTCAACTTCCTCACCACACACGCCCAGAAGTACGACCCCGTCACCGTGATCTTCGACATCGGCGGGTCCTACCGGAAGCTCACCCACCTGATGCGGGGAGCCTACCTCCACGTCGGGCTGCGACACACCGATTTCGTGATCAACCCGTTCTGCCTCGACCCGACGCCCGAGAACCTGCACTTCCTGTATGCCTTCGTCCGCCTGCTCGCGCAGTCCGGCGGCCAGTATCACGCCACGCTCCAGGATGACCGCGAGATCTATGAAGCCGTTGAAAGTCTCTATCAGATCGACCCGTCGCTGCGCCGGCTCTGCACGCTTGCCAATATGCTTCCACGCCGGCTCGCCGAGCATCTGGGACGTTGGACGGCCGGCGGTCCGTACGCCGAGCTCTTCGATAATGCGGACGACACACTCACGTTCCGGAACTTCCAGACCATCGACTTCCAGGGTATGGAGCACTTCCCGCTCCTCCTCGAACCGTTGCTCTTCTACATCCTGCATCGCGCGAACGCCAGCATTCATGCCGCAGGAGCGGACAGGACGCTCAAGCTCTTCATCATTGACGAAGCCTGGCGGTTCGTGCGCGACGATACGGTCCGCGCCTATATCACGGAAGCCTTAAAAACATGGAGAAAACGCAATGCCACCATGATTCTGGCCACGCAGAGCTCCGAGGACTTTGTGCGATCAGAGATGCTGCACACCGTCGTCGAATCGTGTCCGACGAAGCTGTTCCTGGCAAACCAAGGTCTCGATCTGGAGACCTACCAGCGCCTCTTTCACCTCAATGAGACGGAAGCCGCCCTCATGGCGAATCTGCTGCCACGACGGCAGATCCTCCTCAAGCGCCCGGATGTGTCGAAGGTCTTGAATCTCCACGTTGACCGCCATTCGTACTGGATCTACACGAACACTCCCATCGAGAACGACCACGTGAACGCCGTCTTCTCCGAGCACGGTGTTGAGGCCGGACTCGAGATCCTCGCACAGGCCACGACGTAAGGAAGGCACGGCATGCACCATACCACCCAAAGCCTGCTCGTTCTCCTGACTTTGATGATCGCCGCGACCAGCCACGCCCAAGTTCGCGAAGTCGCCTACTCAGAACGAAGCCTGATCCCGGTCCATACAAAGCTGCGCCACACGACGATCATCGTCCTGCCGGAGGACGAGCGCATCCTCGACTACGTCCCGGGGGACAAGGATTTCTGGATCGTCAACGGCGGTGCCGACAATATGGCATACGTGAAGCCCGCGAAGGCCGGTGGCACGACGAATCTCCATCTGGTCGCGGCATCGGGCCGCATCTACAGTTTCGACCTCAAGGAAGGGAGTGACAATCTCGACCACAAGATCTTCGTGAGCGTCGAAGGTCGCCGGGACACCGCGGGCCCTCGGCGCTACTACTCCGCCGAGGAGTACGAGCGGCTGCGCGCGCGCCTTGCGGATGCCGAAGCGACGGCGACCGCCGCGAAGGCAGACGCGACGAAGCGCATCAGCGCCTTTCGGGCGGACTATCCGTCACGCCTCCGTTTCGACTACGACTTTCCAACAGACGAGGAGCCGTTTGCCGTGACGCAGATCTGGCATGACGGTGAGTTCACGTACATCCAATCTGACGCCCGAGAGCTGCCGGCGCTCTATGAGGAGCGCGACGGTCGGCCGAACCTGATCAATTACCAGGTCCGCCAGGGGACCTACGTCATTCCGAAAGTTGTCGAGCAGGGCTACCTCGCGCTCGGGAAGCGCAAGCTGGCCTTCCGGCTCGACGACAAGTAAGCCACTCAGCACGGAAACGGAGCATGTCTCAGGAACCCGACGCACCAGAACGCCAGAGCGCTGGCCCAACGCCACCCCCGGCCGCCACGTTGAATGACCGCCGCGAACGCCCCCAGGGTGTGCTGCCGCGCCACTCGCAGCTCTGGGTCATGCTGGCGATTGCTGGCGTACTCCTCACCATCATCCTGCTGACCGGAAATCCGACACCGGATCCCCGGTCCACTCCCCAGCGTGAGCAAGTCATTGGCGCCGTCGACCGTCAGCGAGTCGAGTCCTTCGAGGAGCAGCTTGC
>JBOGIN010000146.1:0-3179 GCA_050742275.1 Vicinamibacteraceae bacterium | reverse complement strand
CGTGAGGGCGCTGAACGCGCGAGGCGAGGCCGATATCGTGGCCGTCGACGATCGATCCCGTGGTCCCGCGCCCGCCAACCTCGCCGACTGCAGGATCAGCGACTATCTCGACAAGACGGACTTCCTCGAGCGCTTCGTCCAGGGTCGCATCACTGGTGTGCGAGCCCTCCTTCACCAAGGGGCGTGCTCGGACACCATGGAGACCGACCGGCGTTATGTCATGGACAACAACCTTGGCTACAGCCGCCAGTTGCTCCAGGCGTGCGCCGCTCAACGCATCCCGCTCGTCTATGCCTCGTCTGCTGCTGTGTACGGCGGCTCCGACACCTTCGTGGAATCGGTGGAGCACGAGCGCCCGCTGAACACGTACGCCGAGTCGAAGCAGCTGTTCGACAAGGCGGTCCGCGACGTATTGCGAGAGGCGTCGGGGACGCCGACGAGCCAGATCGTCGGGCTGCGCTACTTCAACGTGTACGGCCCGCATGAGGCGCACAAAGGTCGGATGGCCTCCGTCGCGTTTCACAACTTCACGCAGTTCCGCACGGACGGCAGGGTCACGCTGTTCGGCGCCTACGGTGGGTTCGGCCCGGGGCAGCAGATGCGTGATTTCGTCTCGGTTGACGATGTGGTGGCCGTCAACCTGTATTTCCTCGATCGTCCGGAGCTGTCGGGCATCTTCAACGTCGGCACTGGTGTGGCGCGGCCCTTCAACGACGTCGCCGCGGCGGTTGTCAACACGGTGCGGCGGGCAGAGGGCGATCCCGCCATGCCGCTCGACCGGCTGGTGCAGGAGGGGCTGATTCAGTATGTGCCGTTTCCGGACGGTTTGCGCGGGGCGTACCAGTGCTTCACGCAGGCGGATGCCAGCAGGCTACGCGCCGCCGGATACACCGCGCCTTTCGTGAGCGTCGAGCAGGGCGTGGCACGATATTGCGAGTGGCTCCTCCGGACCGTGGGCCGCTCCGCTATACTCAACACCGACATTTCTCATTTCTGATGTTCAAGCGCCAAACTACCGGATCCGTTGTTTGTATCTCCTGCGGCTCGCTCGTCGGCGTGAACGACGACCGCTGCTATACCTGCGGTCAGCGAAATCCAGGGCTCTGGGGATACGCTCCGCTGCTCCGCAGCCTCGGCCGGGACGTGGGGTTCACCTCGCTGGTCATCGGCGCCTCGGCCGCGCTCTACGTGATCAGCTTGCTCCTGTCCGGTCCCAACATCGGCATGGGCGGCATGATGACGTTTCTCTCACCGAGCTCGCAGGCCCTCTTCGTGCTCGGTGCGAGCGGTGCGATCCCTGTCTTTGGCGCGGGTGCCTGGTGGACGGTGCTGAGCGCAGGCTGGCTGCACGGCGGCTTACTACACATCCTGTTCAACGTGCTGTGGATCCGCCAGCTTGCACCGGCGACCGCCGAAGCCTTCGGCCCCGGGCGGATGATCATCATCTACGTCGTGGCAGGCGCGTGCGGCTTCGTCTTGAGCAGCATGGTTGGCTACCTTCTCCCCGGCCTGCCGTTCTTCCTGGCCGGATCGCAGTTCACGGTCGGGGCCTCGGCGGCCATTTTCGGCCTCCTCGGCGCGTTGATGTGCTACGGCCGCCGCACCGGCAGCTCGATGATTCACCGCGAGGCCAAGCTGTACGCGGTCATGCTGTTCATCTTCGGCGTGATCATGCCGGGCGTGGACAACTACGCGCATGCGGGCGGCTTCGCCGGTGGCTACGTGATGGCCGAGATGTTGAAGCCGCTCGAGCCGGAGCGCAGCGTGCACGTGCTGGTGGGGCTCGGACTGTTGGCGGCGACCGTCCTCGCGATTCTCGCCTCGGTCGTGAGCGGCGTGCGGTTTCTCGGCTAGTGTCATCTGGAACGCGCCGCTCGGGCGAAGGCCGCATCTGGCTGCTGATATCCGCGGCGTGCCTCGTGCCGGCCCTGCTCGGCGTCCTGCAAACCTATCTGCAGGCGAAGCTCGAAGGCCGTGCGGCTCGATGGCAAGACCTCGCCTTCGAGGGCGGGGAGTGGCTCTTTCTCGGCGCGCTGCTGTCCATCACCTATCACCTCGGGAGGCGCTTCCCGCTTCGCCAGACGCGGTGGGCCCGCGCGCTGGGCGTGCACGTGGTTGGCGCGCTCAGCCTCTGCGTCGCGTGGGCCTCGCTCGGCGTGCTCCTCGGACACCTCCTGGACCGATACCCCGCGGGTTACTACCTCAGTTGGGTCCTCACCACGATTCCCTGGTCGGTGTTCATGTACTTCACCGTCCTTGGCTGTGTGCACGCGTTCTCGTATCTCGTCGAAGCGCGCGAGCGAGAAGCGTATGCCTCCCGCCTGGCCGCGCAGCTCGCCGAGGCCAGGCTGGGCGCGCTGCGGATGCAGCTCCACCCGCATTTCCTGTTCAACAGCCTCAACGCCCTTGCCGTGCTGGTGCGGGAGCAGAATACAGCCGCCGCCTCACGGATGCTGGAGCTGATTGGCGACGTGCTGCGACAGGTGCTCCGGACAGACCAGCCGCACGAGGTGCCGCTGGCCGAGGAGCTGCGATTCCTGGAGCAGTATCTCGCCATTGAGCAAGTCAGGTTTTCCGACCGCCTCCGAGTACACTGGTTCATCGACGAAGGGGCTCACGCGGCGCTCGTCCCCGGGTTCGTGCTACAGCCCCTGGTGGAGAACGCGATCAAGCACGCCGTGGCGAAGCAGGCAGACGCCGGCCGCATCGACATTTCTGCGCGCGTCGTTGGAGCGCATCTGCATCTCTCGGTGCGAGACGACGGCAGCGGCATGAGCGCGACCCAGCGCGAGGGCGTGGGTTTGTCGAACACACGAGAGCGGCTGCGCACGCTGTATGGCGCAGAAGCCGCCGTGACACTGGCGATGCCGCCGGACCGTGGCACCGAGGTGCGACTGACCATCCCGTTCCATCTGAAGAGCCGTGAGCACGATCCGAGTGGTGATCGTTGACGACGAGCCGATTGCCCGCCGTGGGATTCGACAGCTCCTGGCGGCCCACGACGATGTGGAGATCGTCGGTGAGGCGCGGAACGGCAACGAAGCCGTGCGGCTCATCGAGACGCTCACGCCGGACCTCGTCTTTCTCGACGTTCAGATGCCGGAGCTCGATGGCTTCGAGGTGCTTCGTCGGCTCCAGACTGCGCGGCTCCCGGCGGTCGTCTTCGTCACCGCCTACGA
>JBOGIN010000145.1:0-5275 GCA_050742275.1 Vicinamibacteraceae bacterium | reverse complement strand
GTCCCTGCCTCCGCGGCGCGGGCGACGCCGAGGACGAGCGCAACCTCATCGCGCGCGAAGCGCTCCCCGCCCGGCACGAGTGTCATGGCCTCGCCCGAGAGGCGCATCAGGCCGTGGCCACGCTGCTGCACGTAGGCCGCGCCCGCGACGCCGAAGACGCGCGAGTGGCGCGTGTCCAGATCGCGGCACTGGAGCTGATCGCGCGACCAGTAGCAGCCGTTCTCGCGCGTGTAGAAGTACGCGCCGTTCGGGACCGCGGTGACGCTGAAGATCAGATCGAAGCGCTGGTCGTGCGCCGCCTCCGGCGGCCGCAACGACCGGAACCGGAGCTGCCCCGTCGCGTCCGGATCGAGATAGCCGAAGTCGCCGCGCCCACCCACGAGGATGCGGCCCTTCCCGCGGACCTCGACCGCCAACGAGCGCACCTCGCGCCGCGAGGGCAGCTCGATGAGCCGCCACGTGCTGCCGTCGTACTCGAGCACGCCCGCGTTGTTCGCGAAGTACATGATGCCCCGTTGATCCTGCACGACCGCCCACGTCTGGACCTCCGCCCCGAACTCGCGGTGGCTGAAGTTGTGGATCGGCGGCTTGCCAAAGGCAGGCTCCAAGCCCGCGCGGCTGATGGCCGGGACGAGCACGAGGCACGCGACCAGACCCAGTCGAACGCGGGGGCGGAGCCGTGGGCAAGCTAGGGACGGACGAGGGAACGCACTTCCACGCATCACGAGCTTCAGCAACTGGCGCGGTCGGTCCAGGCGCTCTCGCCGTGTGCGGTGGCCTCAGGCCAACAAGGACCGACGCATGGTCGCAGCCGTGTGATGGCGCGAAGTGTAGCACGACCGCCGGCGCCGATCGCGCCGGCCCTCGGACGTGATCGAGCCGGCGATCGTTGGCCTAACGCTGCGGCGAGGATGCGGGGCGCGACGGCTGTGCGTACGCGTCCCAGCGCGGATCGCCGAGGCCGCGGTAGTCGGCGGGCAGCGTCTCCCAGTCCTGACCGGCGAGCCCGTTGAGGTCGTACACGATCTTGCCGTCGCGTAGCGTGAGCTCGCACCGCAGTCGCTGCGTCCCCTTGAGGCGCGCGCCGTGCACGTCGATGAAGCCGAACGTCCCCTTCTCCAGGCCGAGCACGGCGACGTCCGCCACCGATCCGACGGACAGATTGCCCAGCTCCGGGTGCTTCAGGATCTGCGCCGGCTTCCACGTCGTCGCCATGACCACCTGCTCGAGCGACAGCCCCATCGCCAGGAACTTGCCCATCACGTTGAGCAGGTCCTTCGCGCCGCCGTTCATGCTGCGCAGGTGCAGATCCGTGGAGATCGTGTCCGGCAGGAACCCAGCCTTGATCATCGGTACCGCGACGCGCCACCGGAACGCGCCGCCGCCGTGGCCCACGTCGAACAGGACACCCCGCTTGCGGCCGTCGATCAGCGCCTGGCCGGGGCCGAGCGTCGTTGGATCCTGCTCGCCGCGGCTGTTGCTGTACAGGTGCGTGTGGATGTCGTCGGGGCGCAGCACCCTCGTCAGCAGCTCCGCGAGCGGCCGCTCGGGCCGCCGGCTGCCGAAATCCACGGCGACGGGGATGTCGGCGAGCCGCCCCACTTCGACCGCGCGCAGGAACGGATCCCACTCCGGCCCGGTGTAGTGCGCGGTCTTCACGCCGACGATGAGCCCCTTGTGCTTGCGCGCCATGTCGAGCGCTGGCTGCACCTGGTGATCGGCCAGGTCCTGCTCGAAGTCGCCGCCCGCCATGCCACGGCCCACGATGTTGATGAAGGCCAGGACGCGCGTGCGGGAGCGGTCGATGATGCGCGCCTTCATGTCCTCGAAGTTGCGCCATCCTGCGCCGCCCGGGTCGACGAACGTCGTCACGCCCGCGCGGAAGCTGAAGCCGTCGGGGAACACCGCGTTCGTGTCCGCCCCGATCTCCTGGCCGGCGGTGGGACGATACACGTGCGCGTGCATGTCGATCAGGCCCGGCGTAACGTACAGCCCCGACACGTCGATGGTCTTGAGCGCGCGGTCGCCCTGGATGTCCGTGGCGACCTGGGCGACCCTGCCGTCCTTGATGGCGACGTCCCGCACGGCGCTGAGCCCGTTCCTGGGATCGACGACGTGTCCGCCGCGCAGGAGCAGGTCGAACTCCTGCGCCGCGGCCGACGCCGGTATTCCCAGCCACACGGCTAGTGCGATCGTGACGGCGCGCCGCGTGCTCGATGTCGATGTGCGCATTGGTGCGTCTCCTACGTCAGAACACGAGCTTCGCGCCGAGCTCGAACCGGCGCATATCGCCCGCCGACGTGATGCCGCCGAAGTTCGCCGTGCCGAACGCGCCGCTCGGGCTGTCGAAGTTCACGCGGTTGAACAGGTTGAAGGCCTCGAGCCGGACCTCGAGCCGCGCGCGATTGCCGATCGGGATCCACTTGATCAACGACAGGTCGGTCGTGAACGCGTTGGGCCCGTGCATCAGGTTGCGCGGCGCGTTGCCGTAGGTGAACTCGGCCGCTTCTGCAAACGCCGACGGATCGATGCAGTTGATCAGGCCCGGACCGGTCGGGTTGTCCTCGCACGTGAGACCCGGCACGGGGCCGACCAGGTCTGCGCGCTGGCCGCCGATGCCGGTGTTGGCGCGATCACCCTGGATCGTCACACTGAACGGCCGTCCGCTCTCGAAGATCGTGACGCCGCCCACCTGCCAGCCGGCCGCTAGCGTCCGCGCCAGCACGTTCGGCGAGTTCTTGAAGAACGGGAGCTCGTAGATGTAGCTCGCGACCACACGATGCGGGACGCTGCTGTTCGCCGGCCCGTAGTCGGCCCAGATGTCGTAGGGATCGGTGGTGGCTCCGGCGCCGGAGTTGTTGGCCATGTCGTACGAGCGCGACCAGGTGTAGTGCGCGTCCGCCTGCAGGCCGTTGCCCATGCGCCGGCGCAGGTGCACCGTTACCGCGTCGTACTCCGCGATCAGGTCGTTCGTCTGGTAGCGGATCACGTTGAAGAGACTGTTCGGCCGCCGCTCGTCCACCGGGCCTGGCCCTGGCCGCGGCGTGTTCAGCAGGAAGCTGCGATCGATGTGCTCGGTGCGCGCGCGCAGGTACGAGAGCTCGAGCACGGTCCCGGCCCACAGCTCCTGCTGGATGTCGACGCTCCACTGGTTCTTGCGGTGATCGGGCAGGTCCCGGTTGATTGTCGTGACGTCCGGCGCGTCGCCAGAGCCGGCCTGTCCGGACGGGTTCTCCAGCGACAGCGTCGGGTTGGACGGATCCGAGTCGTAGGTGAACCGGGACGCCTGCGGCGGGTTGGTCGTCAGCAGCGTGAACAGGTTCATGTGCGGCGGATTGTAGTAGATGCCCCAGCCCGCGCGCAGGACCGTCCGCTCCCGCAGTCGATACGCGACGCCGACGCGCGGCGCGAAGTTCTTCGTGTTGGCGTCGTGGAACTGGAAGCCGCCCGTGGGCGTCTCAGGCACGATGGCCGTCTGGTCCTCGTTGGTCATCGACGCGATGCCGCTGTAGGTCTCGACCGGCGTGTTGCGCTCGTAGCGGAGCCCCAGGTTCACCGTCAGCTTGCGGCTCGCCTGCCACGTGTCGTTGATGAACGTGCCCGTACGCCAGCCGCCGACGTGCGCCTGCAGGAGGTCCACCGGCGTCGTCACGCGCCGCGGCAGCCCGAGCAGGAAATCGGCCATCGGATCGCCGGTCATCTCGCCCGTGAACGTGAACTGGCCGCGCAGGTTGTTGGCGGAGCGGCGCGACGTCGTCACGCGCCGCGCCTCGAAGCCAGTGCGGATGTTGTGCGCGCCGCGCGTGTAGGCGAGGACGTTCGCGAGTTGGAACGTCGTGTCGGACTGATACCAGTTGGCCTCGCCCACACCCAGCCCCGTGAAGCCGCTGATCGTGAAGCTCGGAATCCCCGGGTTCCCGTAGCGCACGTCCGCATCGAAGCCCGGAATGCCGAGCTCCGCGCCGGCGGACGTGATGTCGTTCAGCGCGAAGTAGTTCAAGTTGTCTCGGTCCACGCGATGGTAGCCGATGCGAAAGTCATTGAGGAGGCGCTGCGACAGCGTGTGCGTGTACGCGACGAGCGTGTTCCGGCTCTCGTCTGGTCCGCCGGCAATCTCCGACGCGGGCACGACGCTGTAGCCGTGCCGCGTCTGATTCTGCCAGTTGTGCCGCACGGACAGACGAACGGTGTTCCCGACGTTTTGGTCGACGCGGGCGAGCAACTGGTTCGTGTCCTCCTGATTGAGGTTGTCCCCGAGATAGTTGGAGCCGGTGCCCGGCCGATTGGCTTCGGGGAAATACTGCATGACCCGCTGGGCGGTCGGCGACAGATCCGCGGCCGGGATACGGTTGCCCGGGCGTCGTGCTCGCGAGGTTCCACACGTTTCGGCCGCCGAGCGGCAGGTCGGCCACGGCGCGCCGGTTGATCGTCTCCGAGACCGCGGCACTCTCCGTCGCGAGCACCGCCGCCCCGGCCTGAATCGTCACTTCATCCGTCAGGCCGCCGACGCGCAGCGTCGCGTCCGTGCGCACGATCTGGTTGCCCGCAACCGTGATGCCGGCCGCCCTGAACGTCTGGAACCCGCTCAGCGTGATGCTGATCTCATACGTCCCGATCCGCACGAATTGGATGTTGTAGTAGCCCTGCTCGTTGGTGATGGTTTCGTAGGTGTCCTTCGTCCCGACGTTGACCGCCATCACGGTTGCGCCCGGCACGACCAGGCCGTCCGCGTCCGTGACGGTGCCCACGAGCGCCGTCTGGGTCGCGAGCTGGGCCGACGCGCTGCTCGCGAGTCCCAGCACCACCCCGACGGCCCATAGCATTCGATAGATCCTCATCTCAACCCCCTGTCTTCCGTCCTTCCGGCCTGCTCCATGTCGTCCATCCTCGCGCGGGTTGCGGGCGCCCGTGCGCACACCTCCGGCCAGCCCTGCCTGCAGCCAGGGATCAGAGGCGGCCCGCATCGGTGTCAGCTCGACAAAGGTCGCTCGGAATCCTGATAGGGGCGCGTTGTCCCGCCGACGCGTTCCGGCACGCGGTGAAGCTCGCGGTCAGGTACTCGCCCATGTCGATCGATCCGGTCATCCGATCGCCCGAGACGTCGCCCCAGAAGACGAAGGTCGCCGCGGGCCGTGGAACCGGGCTCTGCAGGGCGATCCGCGTGCCTTCGATCGTCCCCGTCAATTCGCGCGCCGAAAGCGCAGTCTGATGCGAGCCGCGCAGCCAGCGCCCGTCCTGCTCCAGGAAGAACGTGTGCCGGTCCGTGCTGCTGGAG
>JBOGIN010000144.1:0-1627 GCA_050742275.1 Vicinamibacteraceae bacterium | reverse complement strand
AGCTGGTGTGGACCTTTCATACGATTCCACGTCCTGGTGAATTTGGCTACGAGACGTGGGTCGAGGACGCGTGGAAGGACGTCGGCGGCGCAAACGCCTGGGGAGAGCTGTCACTCGACGAGCAGCGCGGCATCGTCTACATTCCCACCGCAAGCGCGAAGTACAACTTCTACGGCGCCAACCGCAAGGGGGCGAATCTCTTCGCGGACTGCCTGCTTGCGCTGGATGCAAGGACTGGGCGACGCATCTGGCACTTCCAGATGGTTCATCACGACATCTGGGACTACGACAATGCGACGGCACCGAAGCTACTGACGGTAGGGCACGAGGGGAAGCCGGTCGACATCGTGGCGCAGGCCGGCAAGACAGGATTTCTGTATGTGTTCAACCGTGTAACGGGAGAGCCGCTGTGGCCGATCGAAGAGCGACCCGTTCCTCGCTCTCACATGCCGGGAGAGGAGACCTGGCCAACACAGCCATTTCCGGTTGCGCCGGCAGCCTTCGCGAGACAGACGTTCACGGAAAAGGATCTCAGCCCGTTCATCGACGATCCCGCCGAACGCGCGCGCTTTCTCGAGGCGATTCGGAACGCGCGGAACGAGGGCCTGTTCACGCCACCAGGGCTCGGGAACACGATCCAGATGCCCGGCAACAATGGCGGCGCGAACTTCGGCGGCGCGGCCGTGGACCCGACACGAGGCACGATGTTCGTCATCTCCAAGGATTTTCCGGCCATGCTGAAGCTGGTGCCGCCACCGTCTGCCGCGTCGGCGGCGCCAGAAGCGCTGGACCCAAGCGCGATTCGGTACACGAGCACGTTTGGCTTCATGATCACGACGAGCGGGCTCTCAGCCGTCGCACCGCCCTGGACGACGTTGACTGCCTACGATCTGAATACGGGCACCATCGAATGGCAGAGGCCGCTTGGCGACGTGCCGGAGCTTGCGGCGAAGGGGTTCAGGAACACCGGCGCACACTTCCCGAAGGTCGGACCGGTGGTCACCGCGGGAGGGCTGATCTTCACCGGGACGCGCGATAGGCAGATCCGCGCGCTGGACGTGGATACCGGAAAGGAGCTGTGGAAGACAGAGGTCGATGCGGCAATCGAGGGTATTCCAGCTATCTATGAGGTCAACGGGAGACAGTACATCGTCTATTGCGCGGCGGCCCGCGCAACGACGCGTACGCATGCGATCCCGGGACATCCAGCCTCGGACGCGCCGATCCCTGGCGCGTATGTCGCTTTTGCACTGCCTGAGGAGCGGGTTACGTCGACGGAGCAAGGCGAACGGTAGGCACGTCGCCGAGGCGTTCTACCTGCGAGGCGAGCGAACATGCCGTGACGTACCGTCGGTTATGCGGCGGAGCGGCCGTTGCGCCGGAGCTGCTGGCGAATGCGCTCCCTGGCTGCCGTCATCGCGACGAGCAGGCAGCCCCACAGCGAGGCGGTCTCATGCAGCTCGGTCGCCACGATCTGAGGGGGAGTCGGCACGATGCGGCTGACGATCCGTCGCACCTCGGAGGCCAGGTGGTCGCTCTGTGTCATCAGTGGTCCCCCAAGCACCACGATCGACGGATCCAGGACGATGCTCAAGTTTGCGGTCGCCATGCCGAGCAGCGTGGCGCC
>JBOGIN010000143.1:0-4692 GCA_050742275.1 Vicinamibacteraceae bacterium | reverse complement strand
GCCTCGGGACGCGGCTCAAGATCGTCTACAAGGAGGAGCTGCGCCGCTTGCCGATTCTCGGCCGCGGCTTCGAGGTCGTTCGCTTCGTGCCCATCGATCGCCGTGATCGCGAGCAGAGCACACGCGCCATCGAGCGCGCCGCCGTGCAGGCGCGCGCCGGCGATTCGTTTTTGATGTTCCCGGAGGGCACGCGCAGCGCGACCGGCGAGCTGTTGCCCTTCAAGATGGGAGCGTTCCTCCTCGCCGTCAGAGCGCAAGTGCCCATCGTCCCCGTGGCCATCGCGGGAGCCGACCGCGCTATGCGGAAGGGAAGCCCGCTCATCTGGCCGACGGACGTGCGCGTGCACTTCGGTGAGCCGGTAGCGACAACGGGCTTGGGTGTTGAAAGCCGCCACGGGCTTCGGGATACTGCACGCGAGCGCGTGGGTCGACTGTTGGCGGAGGCGCAAGCCGGCCTTCGCCGTGGCGAGCCAGACACGTCGGCGACGCAGGCAGGGCGTGCCGAGCCTGACGGCCGTGTCTCGGAGGAGACGACATGGATGCGCTCATCACGCTAGGACGCACGCTCGGGTTTTCGTTTGCCGCTGGCGTGAACCTCTACGCGACCGCGGCCATCCTCGGCTTGGCCTCCCGCTATGGGTGGGTAACGCTGCCGCCACAGTTCGAGGTCTTCGACAATAACCTGATCATCGGGGCGGCCATCGCGATGTACGTGGTCGAGTTCGTCGCGGACAAGGTTCCGTGGGTCGATACCGCGTGGGATGCGATTCATACGGTCATTCGCCCGGTGGGCGGCGCGCTCATCGCCGTTGCGACGCTGGGCGAGGCATCACCGACCCTCACCGGCCTCGTCGCGGTCCTCGGCGGAGGTGTTGCCGCCAGCAGTCATCTGACGAAAGCGGGCGCGCGGGCGACGGCCAACACGAGCCCAGAGCCCTTCTCGAACTGGATTTTGAGCGTGGCCGAAGATGTCTTCGTCGTTGGGCTTGGGTTCGTCACGCTCAACTATCCCGTCGTTGCCTTGGTCGTGACCGCGGTACTGCTCGTCGTCATCATCGCCAGCGCGTTTTTCATCGCACGCGCGGTTCGCCACCGATTCACCCGCACCGACACATCACCGGTTCCCGTCTAGGCGCGCATTCACGCCTAGCGCCTCGCCCCGTGCCTGGTTTCGATTGGCAACGGAATCTCGAGCTGCGACGGTGGGGCCTCGAGATCAGCCCCGTGGCGCCCGACGAGCTGCTTGATCTGCGCCACCACCTCAGGGTGATCTTTCGAGCGGTCGTACTGCTCCGACGGGTCCTGCTGGAGGTGGAAGAGGAGCGGCGGGTCATGCTTCTCGGGTGATTTGTCGCCGTAGCTGGCCTGGGTGATGAAGTGGGCTTTCCAGGGACCGTGACGGACGGCCATCAGCCGGGTTCCTCGGTAGAAGAACATCGTCTCTCTCGGGCTCTTGCCGGTCCCCGACAGGACGGCGCTGAGGTCGACGCCATCGACGATGCGGTCATCCGGTAGGGCGACGCCCGCCAGCGTCAGGCTCGTCGTGAAAATGTCCATCGCGCTCGCGACATCGAGCGAGACCGTTCCGGCGCGGATGTGTCCGGGCCAGCGGGCGATGCCCGGCACGCGCATACCGCCCTCCCACGTGCTGCCTTTCCCTTCTCGCAAGAGGCCAGCCGAGCCACCCTGCTCGTCGAACGTCAACCACGGTCCGTTGTCACTCGTGAACCAGACAATCGTTTCCTCGTCCAGGCCGAGCCGGTCGAGCGTGTCGAGGATTCGGCCCGTGCTGCTGTCGATTTCTTCGACCACATCACCGTAGAGACCACGGGCGCTCACGCCCTCGAAATCGGAAGAACGGAAGAGCGGAACGTGCGGCATCGTGTGGGCGAGGTAGAGGAAGAACGGCTGATCGCGGTGCCGCTCGATGAAGCGGATGGCCTCGTCCGTGTACCGTCGCGTGATCGTTGTCTGGTCCGCGGGACGCTCGATGATCGTGTTGTCGCGCATCAAGGGCACGTTCCAGTAGTCGACCTTCGGGCGCCAGAAAGCCGCGCGGCCCTTGGGAACCTGCGCGTCGTCCACGCGATCCATGTCATTCGAGTATGGGATGCCGTAGTAGGAGTCGAAACCGTGGCTGGTGGGCAGGAAGCGCTCCAGGTGGCCCAGGTGCCACTTCCCGATAGCCGCGGTCGCATAGCTCTTGGTCTCGAGGGCTCGCGCGAGCGTGATCTCGCTGGCGGGCAGCCCGCCGCCGGAATCGGGGAAGAGCACACGGCGCCGGTCGCTGGACATGCCGCTGCGGATGGGCAGGCGTCCCGTCAAGAGCGCCGCACGGCTCGGCGTGCAGACCGACGCAGCGGCGTAGAACTGTGTGAAGCGGATTCCTTCCGCAGCCATCCGATCCAAGCGCGGCGTGCGCATCGTCGGGTGTCCGTAGACGCCGAGATCGCCGTATCCCAGGTCATCGGCGATGATCACGACGATGTTCGGCGGGCGGCCACTCCGAGCCGGGGCGGGCCCTGCGGCCCAAATGGGTGAGGCGAGCAGCGCGACCCACAGGACGGCGACGCGCCACGAGAGGACGCTGGCTCGTGGAGGGAGTGGCATTGCTTGGGTTACAGCTTGGGTTACAGCTTGCGCTGCGCCGCACGATAGAGCACCGCGCTCAGCGCGAGGAAGAGGAGCACGCCAGCGATTTGTCCGGCCGGTCCTTCGGTCAGGAACGGAATGAACCCGGGGGCAGAGTCGGCCTCCTTGATGATATTGGAGCCGTAGAGCGCGGCGTAGAGAATGCCGGTGACCGCGCCGCCGGCGATGAGGCCGGAGCTGAAGAGCGTGCCCGCCCCAATCTCGGACGTTTCGGCAACGCCCGTTCGCCGCTCGACGAAGTGGCGAATGAGGCCGCCCGCAAAGATGGGCGCGGTGGTGGCAATTGGCAAGTACGAGCCCACCGCGAACGAGAGCGAACGGATGCCGCAGAGCTCGAGCATCACGGCGAGAAACACACCCGATAGCACGAGCCCCCACGGCAAGTTCTGACTGAGCAGACCTTTGATGATGGTTGCCATCAACGTGGCCTGCGGCGCCGGGAGCTGCGCGGAGCCGATGGTCATGGCCTCATGCAAATACAGCGTCGTGAAGCCGATGATCAGAGAGGATGCGATGACGCCGACGATCAGCCCGAGCTGTTGATGGCGCGGCGTCGCGCCCACCAAGAACCCCGCTTTCAGGTCCTGGGAGGTGTTACCGGCGTTGGCCGCCGCGATACAGACGATCGCACCAACGGTCAGCGCGATAGGGGCGTAGTAATCACCTGTCCATCCGACGGCCACGAAGATCGTGCAGGTGAGGATCAGCGTGGCGATCGTCATTCCAGAGACCGGGTTGGACGAGGAGCCGATCAGGCCACAGATGCGCGAGGAGACCGTGACGAAGAAGAACCCGAAGACGATGACCAAGATCGACACGAGGAAGTTCCCTTGCGTCGGCAGGCCAGGTGCGAGTGCCAGGAACAGCGCCAGCAACAGTGAGCCGCCGAGGACGACGGTCATCGGGATGTCTCGCTCCGTCCGCGCGCGTGCGGTCTCGGTCGCGGCGCCAAAGCCCTTCACACCTTCCCTGAACGACGACACGATGGTGGGCAGTGTCCGGGCGAGCGTAATGAGACCGGAAGCAAGCACGGCTCCAGCACCGATGTAGCGAATGTAACCGCTCCAGATCTCGCCCGCCGTCATCTCCGAGAGCATCAGGCCGCTCTCGGGCACCGGCGGGAACGGCGCGTTCATCGAACGGCCTGCCAGACTGAGCAACGGCAGCAGCACCAGCCAGGACAACACGCCGCCGCCGAACATCTCGCCCGCAATCCGCGGGCCAATCACATAGCCCACGCCCATGTACTCCGGAGAGATGTCCAGGTTCAACGTGGCATTGGGGAACGTGCCGGTGCGGGGAGCGCTATAGCCAACCTGTGTCCGAAAGAGTTGAAAGATCCAAGACGACGCCTTCCACAACGCACCGACGCCCAGGCCCGCGAACACCATGCGCGCCAGTTGACCGCCTCGTTCGCCAGCCACGAGCACGTCGCCACACGCGGTGCCCTCCGGGTACGGCAGCACACCGTGCTCCCGCACGATGAGCACGCGGCGAAGCGGCACCATCATCAGGACACCCAGAATGCCGCCGGCAAATGCCAGCACCGTAATCTGCAGATACGTGAAGTAGCCCGGCCCGTACGGCGTCAGGAAAATCAGCGCCGGGAGCGTGAACACCACGCCAGCGGCCACCGACTCGCCAGCGGACCCAATCGTCTGGACGATGTTGTTCTCGAGGATGGTGGATCCGCCGAGACGCTTGAGGACGGAGATGGCAAGGACGGCGATGGGGATCGAGGCGGTGACGGTCAGCCCGGCGCGGAGGCCGAGGTAGACCGTCGAGGCGCCGAAGATCAAGCCGAACAGGGCGCCGAGGAGAACAGCCTTGGCGGTGAGCTCGCGGGGCGACTCGGTGGCGGGGACGAACGGCTGGACGCTCGCGGCCGGGGCCGCGGACGCCGCCGGCCGGCCGGGAGAGGAAGTGGCATGGGCCATGCCGGCGATATTAGCAGGTTCAAAGGCAATACTGTTCAGTTACCCCGTAGCGAGCGGCTTCAGAGCGTGTGAATGAATCGTGGGGTCCGCCTTTAGGCGGACC
>JBOGIN010000142.1:0-2318 GCA_050742275.1 Vicinamibacteraceae bacterium | reverse complement strand
GGGCCGCTCGGCCGGTCCTCGCGGGCACGCGCCTCGCTGACGGCGATGGGGCGCCCGCTGAGCGTCTGGCCGTTGAAGCGGCGGATGATTTCCTCGGCTGTATCACGGTCGGCGAAGTCCACGAAGGCAAAGCCACGCGGGCGGCCGGTGTCGCGATCGACAGGCAGCAGCACATGCGTTGGCTCGGTCACCGCGCCAAAGAGCTCGCGAAGATCGGCCTCGGACGTGCTGTAGGGCAAGTTTCCAATGAAGAGACGAACTGTCACAGGTTCCTCGACGGTTGGGCGATGTTCAATCCGGCGCGTGAGACTCCGTCGGTAGCTTCACTCCCGGAAGGACACGACACAGCGAACATGGCAGGATCGTAGTTGGTGTGGGCAGGACATGTGCGAGGACGCGGTGCCACCATCGCCAGCAAGAGGTGCGAAGCGACTGTGGCCCGTCGCATGTTCGGCGGCATGGCCGGAACGCGAAGACTGCCGATTGAACGTGTCCAACATGACACGGCACGGTGAACCGTGCCAACGCGACTATCAGCCTGGCACAGTTTCCCGCGTGCTGCAAGCAAACCCTTGCGAACCCAACGTTGACGCACTCAAGTCAAGGGGGCTCGCAAGGGAGCGTCGGGGAGCGCGGCCTAAAGGGTTGCGCTCCGCTAGAACGTATCGGAGAGAATATATCAGAGGTGCGCCGGGGACCCAAACCGGCGCGTCGAGACCAGGAGAGATCACGACATGCCACAGGTGCTATTCGAGAGCCTGCCGGAGGATGCGCGGGCTTGGGTATTCGCGGCCGATCGGTCGCTGGCGGAGCCGGAACAGGCCCGGCTTCTTGCTGAGGTAGATGGGTTCCTCGACGACTGGGCTGCCCACGGCGTGCCGCTCAGTACCGCCCGCGAGCTGCGGTACGACCGGTTCCTGTTGGTCGCGGTCGACGAGCGTGCGGCCGGCGCGTCCGGCTGCTCGATCGACGCGCTCGTCCGCCGGATGAAGCAGGTGGGCGATGCGATTGGCGTGACCCTGCTCGATCGTGCCCCCGTCTACTATCGGACTGGGAGCGAGGTCGTGCGCGTCTCGCGGGAAGAGTTCGCCGATCGCGCCACGCGTGGTGACGTCACTCCCGAGACGCTGGTCTTCAACAACGCCGTCACGTCCGTCGGGGAGATTCGCGCTGGGCGGTGGGAAACACCGGCGTCGGGGTCCTGGCACGGGCAGGTGTTCTTCTAAGCCCGAAAAGGACGAGTCTCGAGATCGTGATGCCCGTCGACGCTCTCGTGCGCGCACGTCGCGTCGCGACCTATAGCATCGCGGCGAATGCGGTGCTGGCGGTGGCGAACCTCGCTGCCGGCGTGGGCGCGGGTTCCACCGCGGCACGGGCGGCCGGCGTCGAATTCGCGGCCGATGTCCTTGCCGCGCTCTTCCTTTATTTCGGTCTCTGGTACGCCTCTCGTCCGGCGGACTCCGAGCATCCGTACGGGCACGGCCGCGCGGAGACGGTCACGGGCCTCATCCTTGGCGTGATTCTCGCGTTCACCGGCGTTGCGATTGCCGCGACGTCGTTGTGGGGGCTGTCGTCCGTGCGCACGCCGCCAGGCGCCGCGGCACTCTGGACGCTGGGCGCGGCCCTCGTCGTCAAGGGCGTGCTCATGACGGTGAAGATCCGGCTGGGCCGCAGCCTGGGCAGCCGAGCGTTGGAGGCGGACGGATGGAACGACAGCGTTGACGTGCTGTCGGTGCTCGCCGCCACCGTGGCCCTTACGCTCACGCGCCTCGACCCGGAGCAGTGGCTGATGGCCGACCAGTTCGGCGGCTTCGTCGTCGGCCTCTTCGTCGTGTCGGCCGGCGTTGGCGTCGGAGCAGCAGCCTCGCGCGAGCTGATCGACACGATGCCGCCACCATCGCTGATGGCTGAGGTCCGGCGCGTCGCGCTCACGCTGCCGGGCGTGCGTGGCGTCGAGAAGTGCTTCGGTCGCAAGACAGGCTTGCACTACCACATCGATTTGCACTTGGAGGTGGATGCCACGATGAGCGTTCGCCAGGCGCACGACATCGCGACGGACGTCCGTTTTGCCATCGTGCGTGAAGTACCACAAGTGACGGATGTCCTCGTCCACGTCGAGCCAGCGTGAATCGGCTATCAGCCGTCGGCTCTCAGGAGGTGCGACGACGTTGCGGTACTGGCAGGTCGACGACGCTCGTGCGCCCGGGGCGCACGGTGACGCGTTGGATGCGACTTCCAAACCAGCCGCCGACCTCGACGTCGTGAATGCCTGGCGCCACGTTAGGAATTGTGAGCGGCGTCACGCCACGGCGCCGGCC
>JBOGIN010000141.1:0-8969 GCA_050742275.1 Vicinamibacteraceae bacterium | reverse complement strand
GGCACGCGCTCGTTGAACGTCGCGCCTCTTCCGATGCGTCCGCCTTCGTACGCCGCGAAGAAGAACAGCTTGTTGCGGACGAGCGGGCCGCCGAGCGTCCCGCCGAACTGGTTGCGCTGGAAGTCCGGCTTGTCCGAAGCAAAGAAGTTGCGGGCGCTCAACTGGTGGCCGCGATAGAACTCGTGCAGCGAGCCGCGGAGATCGTTCGTGCCAGACTTAGTGACGATGTTGACATGCGCCCCCGCTTCGGCGCCAAACTCCGCACTGTAGTTGCTGGTCTCGACGCGAAATTCCTCGATGGCGTCGATCGAGGGGCTCAGGGCGGGGCTCTCGTGCTGGTATTCCTTGATCGTCGCGCCGTCCACGATGAAGCCGTTGTAGTTGGACCGTTGGCCGTGAACGCTGAACGCAAGGCCGGCTCCACGATCGACACCGAGAGAAGATCCAGCCGAGTTCCCCGGCGACTCCGTGACGCCGGCCACCTGCACGGTCAACTGTGTGAAGTTGCGGCCGTTCAGCGGCAGGTTCACGACCTGGACGTTCTCGATGAGCGTGCCGATCTGCGAATCGTCGGTGTGTAGCAACGCGGGAATGCCCGAGACGACCACCGCATCCGTGACATCTCCCACCTGCAGCACGAAGTCGACGCGGACGGTCTGGTTGACCGCAAGGCTGAGGGGCTCGGTGACCTGCGTGCCGAACCCTTCGAGCTCCGCCGAGACCGTGTAGGCGCCCACGGGCAGCGAGGCGAGCGCGTAGCTCCCTTGGTCTGTCGTGACCGCGGAGCGGGTCAGCCCGGTGTCGCGGCTGGTGGCGGTAATCGTCGCGCCAGGCATCGTGCCGCCTGTCGCGTCGGTCACCGTGCCCACGACGGCAGCCGTCTGTTGACCGTACAGGAAACCCGGCAGCAAGGTGAGCAGGGCCAATCCCAACGACACCGATCCCGCCATTCGTTGACATGTCATGGCGTCACATTCCTCTCGTGGCCGTACGTGGGCGTGTACTGCTGACTTGAGGTCAAACGAGCCTGTTCCTGAGCGCTTTCGAGACCGCCTCCGACTTCGAGTGGACCTGTAGCTTGTCGTAGATGTTGCGCATGTGGAAGGCCACGGTGGTCACGCTGACGCCGAGCGCCGCCGCCGCCGTCTTGTAGTTGTGGCCTTCGACCAGCATCTTGAGCAGCCGCAGCTCGTGTGGCGTCAGGTGGTAGTCCGCGCGGGCCGGCGGCCGGATGTCGCGGAACAACCGGATCACCTTGTAGGCGACCTCCGGCGTCATCGGCGCGCCGCCTTCCATCGCCTCGCGTAAGCTCTCGAGCAGACGCGCCGGCGGCGTCCTCTTCAGGAGGTACCCGCAGGCCCCGGCGCAGAGCGCATCGAAGATGAGCTCGTCTTCGTCGTACACCGTCAGCACCAGGAGCCGGAGAGCGGGATGTCGATCCTTCAGGAGCCGGATGCCTTCGATGCCGTTCATGCCCGGCAGACCAATGTCGACCAGCGCCACGTCCGGTAGGTCCAGCGTGATTCGATCGAGCGCCTCTTCCATCGATCGGTAGGCGCCCGTGCACCGATAGCCGCTGGCGAGGCGCAGTAAGCCGGCCAGTCCGTCGCGGATATCACGCTCATCCTCGATGATGGCGACGGTAATCGTCTGCGGGCTTGCCTCGGAGGGAGACATGTGCTCGTCCAAAGCATATCGCGCTGTCGCGGCGATGGAGCACGCCGGCGGATCTTACTTGCAGCACGCCGGCATGCTGTACTTCCCAGCCCCCTGCTTGTCATTCGCATTTTTCAGGTAAGGCCCCACCATGCAGCAGAAGGCGCTTGTCGGCTGAAGCGGCCTCTGGTATATCGCCCGAGACCGCCCGGGCTGAATCCCACCCAGAGATGGCCGGCGCGGTCCTCCCGAAACGAAACCGGCAAGAAATCCCGCAGCGAGGGGAGTCCCGGCGTGTGCGCGAGATCCCGCACGGAGCGCGTGGCGCCATCCCATCGCGCCAGTCCATTGACCCCGTTGGGCTTGGCGACGGTGGAAATCCACACGTCGCCACGAGCGTCTTCGTAGATGGTGTACACCGTCGACGCGGCCAACCCGTGTTGGGTCGTGTACACGGCCAGCGGACGTGCGCGTGCGAGCTCTGGAAAGCTCCTCACGCGGGGAAACCTGAAGAGCCCGCCAGACGAGCCGATCCACCATTCACCGGTGCGTGCCTGGAGAACGAAGGGCCTCGGACTCCAGCTCGGATCGGCGCCGCGCAGATCTGGCAGCAGCCACCGAAAGCGTTGTCCATCGAATCGGCCGATACGCGGCGCGTACTTTTCGACGTCCGTCGACGTCGTTCCGCGTTCCACCTCTCGCTGGCTTCGAGCGCCGGCGACATAGCCGAAGGCGTACAGGTCGCCCGCGGCCGATCCGAGCAGCGAGTTCACCAGGTGCACGCCATCCCGAACGTCGAACGTGCGAACGCCGCCACCAACAATCTTCATGGCGCCGTTGATGGTGCCGAGCCACAGATTGTCGTCGCCATCTTCCATCACCGTGTTGATTTCGTGATAGATGATGAGGCCGTTGCGCATCGTGTGCGGGCGTGGCGTCGCCATCGCCGTGTCGCGAGTGGACGGAAACTCGAAAAGGCCATGGTTGGTTGCCGCGAAGAGCCGTTCCGCAGATGTCTGGTAGAGATCGAACACCCAGTCGTTGAAGCCGTTGGCGCGACGATACGATCGCGTCACGGTCGGCGCGTGCGGGCCCGCCTCGGTCGCCAGCGTGAAGAAGCCGCCCATACGGGTCGCGACCCAAAGACGTCCCTGATGGTCCTCGAGGAGATCGTGAACGAAGTCGTCGGGCAAACCGGTGCGCGTGCCATAACGCGCCACGCGACCATTGCGCCATCGGCGGTAGAGGCCGTTCTCCGCCCCGATCCACAACGTGCCGAACCGATCCTCGAGCAGTGCCCAGACGATCGTCGGTCGCGTGTCGGACACCCGCAGATCGACGGGAACCAGCTCAGCGCCGCCGGTGGTCCGTCGCAGCTGCAGCAATCCATCCCAAGAACCAGCCCAGACAGTCCCGTCGCGTGCCCGCAGGAGCGTTGTCAAGGTCCGCGCGCGCTGACTGGCGACCTGCCGGGTGAGCATCGTGAACATGCTGTCGCGCGGCGCCGCCGCGGCGTCATCGCTCGAGGGCAAACCACGGGGGTTGAAACGGGCAAGGCCGCTGGAGGTCGCGATCCAGTAGTCGCCCTCGCGTGTCTCGAGCAGATCCGTGACGTTGGGGTGTGGCAGACCGTCGGCCGTGCCGTAATTGATGAAGCGGTAGCCGTCGAACTGCGACAGGCCTTCGGCCGTGCAGAACCACAGGAAGCCGCGGGAGTCGCGCACGATGCGGTTGATGGTGTTGTCAGGCGAGCCGTCGGAGGTCGTATAGCTTCGAATCGGGAGCCGCTCGGCGCGGGCAGGGAAGGAGAGGGCGAGGAGACCGAGACACACGGCAGCCGTTGGCCACGTGTGGAGGCAGCGCCGAGGCATGACGGAGCACCTGTCGTCGCGCCGATATCCTACCACTCGCTGCGGGTGCCGCCGACCGGGATCATGACCGACCAGGGCAACCTCCGGCCTGCGCCTCTCGTCCAATCGCATGATGACCGCTACCATAGCCGACCTCCGCCTCGCCGTGCGCGGGTTCCGCCGCAATCCGCTCTTCGTGACCGTGGCGATCTTGTCTCTCGCTCTGGGCATCGGCGCGAACACCGCCATCTTCACGCTCCTCGACCAGCTCCTGCTGCGCACGCTGCCCGTGAAGGCGCCGGAGGAGCTGGTCATGCTGTATCAGCAGGGGCCTCACAACGGCAGCAACATGGGCTCACGGATGCACTCCTATCCCATGTACGAGGACTTCCAGAAGCGCGGCGAGCCGTTGGCGGACGTGGCATGCCGCCGGCTCGTGCCGGCCTCGGTGAGCATCGACAACCGGACGGAGCGCGTGGAGGCGGAGGTCGTTTCCGGAAACTTCTTTACGATGCTGGGGGTGGGCGCCGCGGTGGGCCGGGTGTTCAACGCACGGGAGGACCATCACGTGCGCGAGGGACACCCCGTCGTCGTCCTCGCCCACGACTACTGGGTCAGCCGCTTCGCCCGCGATCCGCACGTCGTCGGCAAGAAGATCCTGGTCAACGACTCTCCGATGACGGTCGTGGGTGTGTCAGCGGCAGGATTCGCCGGCATCGACCCGGCGCGGTCGCCCCAGATTCGCGTGCCCGTGCTCATGCAGCCCGTCATGATGCCGGAGTGGACCTGGTTCAAGATGGAGGACCGCCGGACGCGCTGGGTCCAGGTGCTCGCGCGGTTGAAGCCCGGCTACACGGCCAAGTCCGCGCAACCATCGCTCCACGGCCTCTTCATGCAGATTCGCGCCTACGAGATGACGCTGGCGGAGGCAAAGGACTGGTCGTCCTACATGCGATCGCAGTTCATGAAGGGCACGCTCCAGGTGGAACCGGCGGCCACCGGGTACTCGAGCCTCCGGAACGACTTCTCGACGGCGCTCGTTGTCCTGATGGGCATGGTCGGTCTGGTGTTGCTCATTGCCTGTGCGAACGTGGCGAACCTGCTGATCGCGAGATCCTTCATGCGACAGAAGGAGATCGCGCTGCGCCTGTCGCTTGGCGCGTCGCGTGGCCAATTGGTTCGTCAGTTGCTCGTCGAGAGCCTAGCGCTGTCTCTTGCTGGCGGAGTGGTCGGTCTTGCGCTCGCTGTTGCGCTGACACGCGGTCTGCTCGCGCTCATGCCGTCCGCAGACAATCCGCTCCTGATCCAGGCACAGCCAGATCTGCGAGTGCTCGGCTTCACCTTCGGCCTGACCTGCCTGACGGGGGTGATCTTTGGTCTGCTTCCTGCGTTACGAGCGAGCCGTCCGGATCTATGGGCCACCTTGAAGGACACGGTTGGCTCCATCGCCGGATCGGGCGGGTCGCTCTTCCTGCGGAAGGGCCTCGTCACCGCACAGGTGGCCCTCAGCTTCCTCCTGCTCTTCGGCGCGGGGCTGTTCGTGCGGAGCCTGCAGAATCTCGAGACGACGGAGACGGGCGTTGGCCTGGACAATCTCGTGATGTTCCAGCTCGCGCCGGCGCTCAACGGGTATGACGGGCTGCGGTCCGGGCGATTCTACGAGTCACTTCTCGACCGCCTGCGGTCGGCCCCCGGCGTGAAGTCCGCGGCGCTGGCGAGCGTGCCGATTCTGAGCGGGGATGAATGGGACAGCACCATGTCCGTCGAGGGGCACCGCGCCAAGGATGGCGAAGATATGCAGGCGTTCATGAACGCCCTCTCGCCCGGCTACTTCGAAACGATGGAGATCCCCATCCTGGGTGGGCGTGACTTCACGCGGTTGGATGTGCCGGCGGTGAAGGAGATCACGGAGGAAGCGACGAAGGACCTACGCATGGTCGCGATCGTGAACCGCCGCTTCGCCGAGCATTTCTTTCGGGGCAGAAGCGCGATAGGGCGGCGTCTCGGGTGGGGCCAGGGGCCGGAGACGAAGCTCACCATCGAGATCATTGGTGTCGTGGCCGACTCGCTCTATGAGGGGCCGCGGGAGGGCGTCCGTCGACAGGTGTTCCTTCCGTTCTTTGGTCCGGGGAGCGCGACCGTGTATGTACGGACACAGACCGCCTCCGCTGCGGCCTACAGCCTTGCGCGCAACGAAGTGAAGCGGCTCGATGCCGCGCTGCCCGTGTATGGCATGAAGACCCTGCAATCGCGGCTGGACGAAACGCTTCTCACGGACCGGCTGATCGCGCTGCTGTCGGCCGCGTTTGGTCTGCTCGCGACGGTGCTGGCGTCGGTTGGCCTGTATGGCGTCATGGCCTTCGTCGTGGCGAGGCGCAGAAAGGAGCTTGGGATCCGGCTCGCGCTCGGTGCTCAGCGCGGGCTGGTGATCTGGCTGGTGATGAGAGAGGTGCTGGTGCTGCTTGCTCTCGGTCTCGCCGTCGGCATTCCAGCCGCGCTCGCGGCCGGGCGGTACGTCTCGACACAGCTCTATGGCATTCAGCCACACGATCCGTGGGTAGCCGGCGCAATCATCCTGCTCCTTACCACCGTCTCGGCGGCCGCCGGCTTGATACCCGCGCACAAAGCCAGTCGCATCGATCCCATCCAGGCGCTCCGCTACGAATAGAAAGAGGAACCTCGTACCGTTTCGCGTGGGGAACTGGTGCCGGTTCTTCGTCGCACCTCCACAGTACGTGGCTCGAAGAGAGCCGAAAAGAGCCGCCAAAAAGCGTCGCTTGACTTCCGCGCGACGACGATGCCATCGTCGTCGTCGTGGACGTGGCGAGTCATGAAGTCAGCAAGCGTGAGAGCCACACGCCCGAAGCAGGCGACGTCAGTGGGCGAGCTCGCTGAGCACCACCTCCGGAGAGGGGACACACGTATGACGACGATGGAGTATCTCGCAACGCCAGAGACCGCGCTTCCTCAGGAGCTGGCCTATGGCGTTTTGCACGTGGCGGAGTCGCCGACGGCACGGCATCAGGCCGCGGTCGGCGACCTCTACGTGGCCTTGCGGGAGCATGTGCAGACCTGTGCCCTTGGCCAGGTGTGGCTTGCGCCGCTCGACGTCATTCTCGACTACGACAAGCACCTCGTGGTGCAGCCTGACCTGCTGTTCGTCTCGAACGGTCGCTCGCATATCGTGACCGATCGCGTCCGGGGTGCGCCTGATCTTGTCGTCGAGGTGCTCTCGCCGAATCTTCGTGTCGGCAAGGTCATCGACCATCCTCGGTGGTTTGCCGAATGCGGCGTGCGCGAGTGCTGGCATGTTCACCAGACCCGGCGGTCCGTCGAGGTGCTGCGGTTCGACGGCGGGCTGATCGCTGAACGCCGGCGGTTCCACGACGGCGAGCCCATCCGTTCGTCCGTGTTGACAGGGTTCGAGCGAACGCTCACGTCGATCACCGGATACTGATCGTGGTAGGCGCGATCGGTGTAGCGGTCGAGCGGGAAGTACTTCCGGAAGATCTCTCGGACTGTCTGCGGCGTGACGGCGTCGACGCGTGTGCCGCGGCTCAGGATCTCCGTCGGATTGCGGCCAAACATGTGCATCGCCCGAAGACGGCCCAACCAGCTGAATCAGTAGCGCGCGTGGACCCAAGAGGTGTCGCGAGGGGCCTTCAGGCCCCTCGGCGCGCGGCGCGAAGGCCGCGCGCTACGTATATCAAGGGGCGACCCATGGTGCCATGCAGTTACTGATTCAGCGATTGCAGTCCACTAGGCCAATCGCTCAGGTGTCGGTCGCCCCCAAAAGGGGACAGTCGGCGCTACCGCAGCGGCCCAGATTGACTCGCAGACGCAGGTGATGCGCACCCGAGACCGGGCGAAAACAAGTTGGCACGCATCTTGGGTTGTCAGGAGGGCAGGGGGGAGCACTGACGCGAGGAGGTGTCACCATGACGTGGGATGCAATCATGCGTGCAAAGAATGTGAAGACGGCTCGCGCCATTGGCGTCGCCGCGACTGGCGTGCTGGGCCTCATCGTAGTGGGGACTGTGGCAGGATGCCGCAGCACCACCGACGCGCGCGCGCTCGAGGCGACCGAGACCGCTGCCGGGCCCGCCGGGCTGCCAACGTTGGTCTCGTGCCGCACGGGCGAGCAGGCACTGGTCCGACCGACGGTTGTGAACGGTCAAATGGTCTCCCAGGTGGAGTGCGTATCGACAACGGCGCCACCGCCGGCGCCAGCCGCACAGCAGTCTCCGTACGCCGGCCAGACTGGGGCGTCCAGCCTGCAGCCGCTCGCGTATCAACAGGCCGGGCCATCGCTTCAGCAGCCTCAGGTCTATGCGCCTGGCGCGCCCACGGTGGCACAGCCTGCGGTCTACGAGCCGGCAGCGACGACCGCTCAGGAGCCACGCGTGGTCTACGAGCCGGAGCCGGAGATCCGTCGCAGCAAGCGATCGTGGAAGAAGAGCGCGGTGATCATCGGCTCGTCGGCGGCGATTGGCGCCGGCGTCGGTGGCGCCACCAAGGGCAAGAAGGGTGCGCTCATCGGTGCGGCGATTGGTGGTGGCGGCGCAGCCATCTGGGACGCTGTGACCCGATGACGCCAGGACCGAGACGCTTCGCTGTCACATGAGATGTAGGACAATGGAGGCGGGTACGATGCGGCTCGGAATGGACGCGTATGCTCAAGGTTCGTCGAATCGGTGTGCTGACCGGGGGTGGGGACGCCCCCGGTCTCAACGCAGTCATTCGTGCGGTGGTCAAGGCTGCGCACAATCACGGTGTCGAGTGCATCGGCATCGAGGATAGCTTCGACGGGCTGATCGATCCGGGGCGGTCACGCATTCTCACACCGAAGGACGTCACCGGGATCCTCCGTTTGGGAGGCACAATTCTCGGCACCACCAACCGGGGCAATCCTTTCTGCTATCCAATGGGCGAAGGGGCCGTGGACTTCTCGTCCCGGTGCATCGAGACGATCCACGCGCTGGCCCTGGATGCGCTCGTCGTCATCGGCGGGGACGGCACGCTCGCCATCGCGCACGAGTTCTCCAAGCGCGGCGTGCCGCTCATTGGCGTGTCCAAGACCATCGACAACGACATCGTCGGGACGTCGAACTGCTTCGGCTTCGATACAGCGGTGGCGTTTGCCACCGACGCGCTCGATCGGCTGCACGTGACTGCGGAGGCGCACCACCGCATCATGGTGGTGGAGGTGATGGGGCGCTACGCCGGGTGGATCGCCCTGTATGCAGGCATTGCCGGCGGCGCCGACATCATCCTCGTGCCCGAGATTCCGTACGACATCGAGAAGGTGAGCGCGCGCATTCGCGCGCGGGAGGAACGGGGCGCACGGTTCAGCCTCGTGGTGGTGGCGGAAGGCGCCAGGCCAAGAGGCGGACGCATGGTGGTGCAAGAGGTGGCGCGCGGCGGCCACCTTGAGCGGCTTGGCGGCATCGGACAGATCGTGGC
>JBOGIN010000140.1:0-3656 GCA_050742275.1 Vicinamibacteraceae bacterium | reverse complement strand
ACCAAGCAGCTCGTGCTCCGCAGTCTCGAGAAGATGCCGGAGGAACAACTGGCGTTCAAGCCAGTCGACACGGTGCGGTCGTACGGCGAGATCATCGGGCACATTGCCAACGCCAACTACCTGATCTGCGGGATGGCGGCAGGCGAGAAGCCAGAGCAGCGCGATTTCGAGAAGACGGCCAAGGCGCGCGCGGATCTCACCAAGGCCCTGAACGACGCATTTGCGTACTGCGACAAGATCTACGAAGGCATGACGGACGCGAAGGGGAGCGAGATGTTGCCAAAGACCCCGTTCGGCGAGCAGGCGCGACTGAGCATGCTCAGCTTCAACACGACGCACACCTGGGAGCACTACGGCAACCTGATTACATACATGCGGATGAAGGGCATCGTCCCGCCGAGCAGCGAGCGGCAGTCGGGGGGAGGTCAATAGGGAGCACGTTACGCCATCGCATCGCGTCGCCAGTGAGTGAGCGCAGCCTGTGCAGCCGCCCAATCGCTGGCGGCGTCATGCGAGCGGACCGACCAGAGCAGCGCGCCACGATAGCCAGCCTGCTCCGCGAGCCGTAGCAATCGATCTGTCGAGCGGCGAGAGCCCCGCGTGGGGAATTCCCCGAGCACGACCGGCCGGTCGAGACCGAGCTCGGCGACATCGCGCGCAAGCGGCGCGTCGGCCTCCATGTAGTCGTACCAGTGGACCTGGTGGAAGTCGAGCGGCAAGCCGCGACAGAGATCGAGGCCGCGCGCGCTTGCCAGGCCGACCGTGACGAGCTGGCGCGTCTCGGTCCGCGCTTGCCATGCCGCATCGCGGAGGAAGGCGCGCATCACCTGCGGCGAGACCACGCCGCGCGGATGCCAGCCGTCGAGGCCGAGTGTGACCCATTCCGGCTCGTTGAACAGGTCCCATCCGAAGATCGCGGGGTGCGACCCGTAACGCCGAAAGAGCGGGGAGACGACCTGCTGGAGGAGCGCGTCACGGAGCGCTGGCTCGCGTATCACCTGACGGAGGCCGCCAAGCCGCACGCCGCCGCGAGCCATTCGCGCCGGCCGGCACCAATAGAAATCGAACAGGACGAAGAGCAGCCGCAAACCGTGCCGCTGCACGGCGTCGAGCGCGGCATCGATGTCGCGGCAGGTCCAATCGTCGAGACCGACGGGGATCCGCCCTCCCTCGAGGCGGATGCCCGCCCGTCCGTCGCACAGCAGGAACCACCGGACCAGCCGAATATCCTGTGCAGCCAGCGCCGCACATGCGGCATCCAACTGCTCGAGCCGCTCCGGATGCGCGCTCAACCCGCCACCCGGTTGCCAGGCGTTGGCGCCGAAGTCGAGGCCGTAGGCTATCCAGGGAAGGTTGGCGCCGACGAAGAACCGTGCGCTGTCCTCCGCGCCCCATCGTGACGCGGCAAACGGCTCGGGCGCGAACGGGGAGACGCGAACGCGGACGAACCGCGCGATACTCCGTGCCGCCCGCAACGCCATCATCTGCCATCGTCGCACGTTACAATGACCCCCTGTATTATCTCTGGGGACCTGTGACTTTTGGATCTGGATGAGTGTCAAAGATGCCAAGGGGAGAATCCGAGCTCAGCGATGAGGCTCTGGTGGAGCGCGTCAGGAATGCGCCTGAGGGGGACACCGGTGCGTTCGAGACGCTGGTCCAGCGACACCAACGGGGCGTCCTCGCGAACTGCCGCCATTTGACGACGGCCGACGTGGCCGAAGACCTCGCGCAAGAGGTGTTCGTCAAGGCGTACTTCGCGCTCGATCGCTTCGAAGGCCGTGCATCGTTCAAGACGTGGGTGCAGCGGATCAAGGTCAATCACTGCCTCAACTATCTCCGGCGGCGCCGGGGTGTGGCGTACGTGGACCTCGAAGACGAGACCACCGCGCATCGGGCAGAGCTGCAGGCAGAACCAGAGGCGGAGCGTCGGCTCGAAGTCGAGGACGCCCGGCGCCACGTGGCTGCCCTGCTCGATGCCATGTCGGACACGCTGCGGATCCCGCTGGTGATGCGTGACGCCGACGGCATGTCGTACGAAGAGATTGCATCCGTGCTCGGGATTGGGCTTTCCGCCGTGAAGATGCGCATCAAGCGCGGGCGCGAGGAGTTCCGTCGACTGTTTGTGCTTGCGGATGGTTCAGTCGCCGTCTCGCTGGACCAGGCCGCTCGAGGTGTCGATCATGTCTGATGTACCGCCGCATAGCGACCCTGACGCGCCCGAGCCCGGCGAGCCGGTCTCCTGGCTTCAAGACCTCGGCGCCGACCCCTCTCCGGATTTCGTCCCGCGAGTACGCCGGGCTATCGAGCGGCGCTTTCTCACACGGGATGTGCTCACGTTTGGGTGGCGCGCGCTCGCGACCTGGACGTTGGAGTTCGTGTCGATGTTGGCGGCTCTCTTTGGCCGTCTCGGACGACCGCGGACCGAGGAGGGGCAAGGCTCATGAGTGAACAGCCAAGCGTGCTGGACCAGCTCTCGGAGATCTTCGGCGGCGCATTCACCGCGGGGGTCACCGCCGTGCCGCGGGTGCTCGCGGGTGTCGCCGCGATCATCGTGATGGTCATCGTGGCCAAGCTGATCGAGCGCGGGCTGCGCGCCGTGCTCACGCGCTTGCGATTCGACGCGCTCCTGCAGCAGGCAGGCATCGACCGGACGCTGCAGCGCATCGGCTTGCGGCAGTCGCTCAACGTCGTCTTGCCCCGGCTGGTGTACTTCCTGCTCCTCTGCTTGATCGCGCGGATCGGTGCGGACCTGCTCGGTCTCACCGCCGTGTCGCAGGCGTTCGCGGCGTTCTTTGCATACCTTCCGAACATCGTCGCGGCGGTGCTGCTGCTGGCGGCCGGGAGCGCCGCGAGTCAATTCGCCGGCAATACCGTCGCCGCCGCCGCGGGCGAATCCGGCATCGATATCGCCCGTCCGCTCGGCAATCTCGTGTCGGGATTGATTCTCTTCGTTGTCGGGATCATGGCGCTCGCGCAGCTCAGGATCGACACGGACATCATCCGCATCGTCACCATTTGCTCGCTGTCTGGCCTGGCCCTGGCGTTTGGCTTGTCGTTTGGATTTGGAACGCAGGACATCACCCGCAACATCCTCGCTGGGTTCTACGCGCGCAAGATCTTCAAGATCGGCGACACGGTCGAGCTCCTTGGCCAGCGCGGCACGGTGCGAGCGATTACCACCACGCAAACCCTCCTCGACGTCGAGGAAGGTGGCACCGTGAGTGTCGCCAATCGAGCGCTCGTGGATGAGATCGTGAGAAGCAGCTAGCAGCTCGAGCTTGGCTCGGGGGCGCGTGCGGGAGAGGGGTGCGAGCGAAGCTGATCGTCGCTGGGGAGAAAGAACGACCAACTCCACTCGCGGAGTGGGACGGGAACCATACTCGGGAGCTGATTGCGTTAGGTTCCCGCCCCTAGACGTGCCCGCACCCGGCGATGCGAGGGGAGGCTCACGGCCGGGCTTGGGCACGGCGCCGGGTTTCCCCGACGCTATTACCGTAGACACACAAGCCCTCCGGCGAAGTCACATCGCAACCCGGCAGCAGGGATACGGAGACTGGACAGCGGCGCCTGGCGCGCGCTATTTGAACAGGCGCTCGGTGCGCACCGCAAACGGACCGAGCACGTGCGAGCAGATGGGCACTGCGCCCCCATAC
>JBOGIN010000139.1:0-3755 GCA_050742275.1 Vicinamibacteraceae bacterium | reverse complement strand
CCCCAGCACCGTCAAGGACCCAACACTCCTTTGAGAACCTCAGAAAGGTACCGGCTGTTCTATGAGAGCCGTTGAAGCGGATGTTGCTTTCTCTTGGCAGGGAAGTCGCAAAACATCTCAATCTTTTGCGCCGTTTCTTCCCGCGGACTCGAACGAGAAGCCGAGCTTCGTGTGGTGAGCTTGACGGCTGCAGTGGTTGGCACGGATTACGACATGCAATTGTGGAGAGACACCTAGCGCCCACATTGGGCTTTGGCGCGGTGGGAATCGGCGAAGAGCCGAAGACCCACTGAAGGAGATGCGGCATGAACCAGATGCTCGAACTGAATGCGCACGGTCAGAGCTGTTGGATGGACGACCTGACGCGGGGTATGATCACCAACGGCGAGCTCGAGCAGCGTGTTGCCGACGGCCTGCGAGGCATTACCTCGAATCCCACCATCTTCGAGAAGGCGATCGTCACGGGCGACGATTACGATCGCGATATCGCGCGCGCTGTCGCCGAGGGACGATCGATTCCGAAGATCTACGATGAACTGATCACGACGGATGTGCGTCACGCGTGCGACATCCTGCGCCCCATTTATGACCAGTCGGGTGGTACGGACGGCTTCGTCAGCCTCGAAGTGTCGCCCCATCTCTCGCACGCCACACAGGCATCGATCGACGAGGCCCGGCGGCTTTCGGCGCTCGTGAATCGCCCAAACGTCCTCATCAAGATACCCGGCACCGTCGCGGGTGTACCGGCCATCGAGCAACTGCTATTCGAGGGCATCAACATCAACATCACGCTGCTGTTCTCGATTGCGTCCTACGAGGCGGTGGCCGAGGGATATCTGCGGGCGCTCGAGCGCCGTGTGTTGGCCGGTCGGTCAATCGACGGGGTCACCTCCGTCGCGAGCTTCTTCCTGAGCCGCATCGACGCGCTCGTAGATCAGCTGCTCCGGCAGCGTATCGTGCCGAACGGAAGCACCCGTGGCGAGCCCGATCCGAAGCGACTCCTTGGGAAGGCAGCGATCGCCAACGCGAAGCTTGCCTATCAGCGCTTTAGACGCATCTTGGAGAGTGACCGGTGGAACGCGCTGGCAGGCAAGGGAGCGCAGGTGCAGCGCATGCTGTGGGCGAGCACGAGCACCAAGAATCCCGCCTACCACGACCTGATGTACGTCGAGCCGTTGGTCGGGCCGCTGACCGTCAATACCATGCCCCAACGGACAATCGCGGCATTGCTCGACCACGGCGTGATCGACACAACGTTGGAGGAGCGAATCGAAGAGGCGCATGTCGTGATGGCCAATCTCGACCGCGTCGGTGTGAGATTCGAACAGGTGACCGCCCAGCTCGAGCACGAGGGCATCCAGAAATTCATCGATCCCTTCGATTCGCTGATGAACCGTCTTGCAGCGAAACGCCGCGAACACGTTCGGGGTTCGAGCCCTTGAACGATATCGCGCGCAAGCTGCACCGGCTGGTGATTCGGATGACGACGGAAGCCGGATCGGGACATCCGACCTCGTGCCTCTCCTGCGCTGACCTTGTGGCGGCCCTGTTCTTCCGTGAGATGCGCTGGGACCCACAGGATCCCACAGCGCGCAACGTGGACAGCTTCGTGCTGTCGAAAGGGCATGCCGCGCCGATTCTCTGGGCTGCTCTCCACGAGGCGGGGGCCCTCACCGAGGACCCGCTGTCGCTGCGAAGAATCGACAGCATGCTCGAAGGGCATCCGACGCCCCGCAATCCCTGGGTGAAAGTTGCCACGGGATCGCTCGGACAGGGCTCGCGGCGGCCAATCGCCTCGATCAGATCGATGCCAGGGTCTACTGCTTGCTCGGTGATGGCGAGTGCTCGGAAGGCGCGCTGGCTATCATCGACGTCAATGGGTTCGGCCAGAGTGAGCCGGCGCCTTATCACCACGACACCAGCGTGTTCGCACGGCGCTTCGCGGCATTTGGCTGGCGCACCGTCGAGATCGATGGACATCACATGACCGCCATCATGAGGGCGCTCCGCTTCGCCCGTCACGGAGGGCCGACCGCGATCATCGCCCGCACCCGAAAGGGCAAAGGTGTTTCATTCTGGGAGGATGCGGGCGGTTGGCACGGTAAGCCGCTCGATCGGGAGCAGATGGCGGCCGCGCTCGCAGAACTGGGGGAGTCGGTGACCACGTTGCGGGTGGAACCGCGGCGAGTTGGGCAATACGCTCAGCCCAGACGTTCGGCTCGATCCAACCGCATGAGGGTCGAGTACGGCATAGGGGAGCAGGTGGCGACCCGAGAGGCTTTTGGAAGGGCGCTGGAGAAGTTGGGCGCACTTGAGCCCGACATCGTTGTTCTTGATGGTGACGTGAAGAACTCAACCGGCGTCGAGAGTTTCGCCAAAAGCTTTCCCGAGCGCTTCTTTCAAGGCTATATCGCCGAACAGAACATGATTGGTAGAACGCCAAACGGTTTGAGAGTGCCATCATTACGCAGCCTTTCTCGCTTCGGTCTCAGCCCGATGGAGTGTCTCCAAGTTTTGAATGGCGCTCGCGCGGCGGAGGTCGAAGACGTTCTTGCGGACGCCGAGATAACGCGCGTGGTTCCCTTGCCGTTGCGAGATATGCGCGAGCTTGTGCTCAATCATGGTGCGCTCCCGCAGCGCCGCCCGCCCCGTCGAGGTCTGGAGCTGTTGGCGCAAGCGGTGCTGCAGCGGCTCGTTTTCGGCGATGGCGACGGTCCGGCCGTGCCCCAGTTCGGCGGTGGTGCACTGCGGACGCAGCGGGCAGTGGTCGCAGATGTCCGGATCGAACTCGACCGTCGTGCCGAACGTCACGCGTTGGACGTGCCCAGTGGGACAGGTGATCGTCCGGTCCCGCAGATTCAGCGGAAACGCCGATTTGGGAAACCCCCGGCCGTTGTGCGCCTGCCACGGCTTGCAGACAATCTTGCCGCGCCGGCGGAGCACGTCGTCCACGAGCGCACTGTTGATGTACCCGCGATCGATGACCAGCTGATCGACGGTGAGGGCTTGCCGCGCCAGGTCGATCTGCAAGGCCGGGATGGCCTCCTCCTCGGGGCGATTGGCCGGCGTGAGCGCGCACGCCAAGATCAGCCCCCGATCGACATCGGCGGCGAGATGTCGCTTGAAGCCGTTGAAGCGTTTGCTCTTGCTCTTCCGGCCGTGCCGCATCTCCGGGTCGGTGACCGCGATGCGGCGATCTTCGGCGACCCCTTGACGAATGCGCAGACCGCCGCCGGCCGGATCGGGCTCCACATCCTGCGCGCGGATCTGCCCGAGCGTGTCGAGATGCGCCTGCAGCGGCGGGGTGGCGAGGTCCTCGGGCAGCCGGCGCGCGACCCACGCCTGCAGGGCATCGAGCTGGTGCCCCAACGTCGTCATCGCGGCGGCCTTGGCGCCCGCCTCGTTCCAATCGATGTCGAGCGCCGCCTTGACACTCGCCCCCAGGAGCACGGGCATGCCGGCCTCGGTACAGACCTTGTCGACAGGCCACCCGAGCAGGCGGGCCGCACAGCGCACCACGTGGCGGGCCGCGTGGGCCAGCAAGTTGTACGTGTCCTCGACACGCCCGGCACCCTCCAGGGGACTCGAATCGATCGCCACCCGCAGGGTCTTGGGCAGCTTGCGATGGTCGAAGGCCTTCGTCCGCTTCGCCAGATCGACCGTGCGCTCGAGGAGCCGACGATCCAGGTCCGCCGCGATCAGCCGTTCGCGAAACTCCTGCAGCGCGCCTTGGGAAAACGCGGGCTGCTCGGCCC
>JBOGIN010000138.1:0-4004 GCA_050742275.1 Vicinamibacteraceae bacterium | reverse complement strand
GTCAGATATTGACTGTCGGGAGAAACATTGTCGGTGAACTTACCTGCGAGCGTCGTGCCAGGTATCGTGAGCGACCGGATGAGACGCCCCGGAGCCGTGATGTCCGGCTTCAAAAAGCCGTCGAGGTAGCTCGGGCCCTTGGAGCTCCAAAGCGGGACCACGTCGTCACTCCGCTCCGGCGTCGCCTGTGTATCCACCGCTCCAACGGTAATCACGTCCGGTGCGTTCCCGGGCGAGCTGATGGCGCCAATAATGCCCCGGCCATCCTTGGTTTGCCCCTGATTCCCAGCGGACGCCACCACGACGAGGCCCGCTTCCACGGCGCGTTGCGCGGCCTGCGACAGCGGATCGTCGCGCCAGGAGGAAGTGGCGGCCTTCCCCACCGAGAGGTTCAACACGCGAATGCCGAGCCGCTCCCTGTTGGCGATCGTCCACTCGATGGCCTCGATCACCGTGCTCGCCACGGCCTTGCCTTCCTCATCCAGCACGCGCAGGCTAATGAGCTCCGCCTCGGGCGCCATCCCCTTGAAGCCATCGCCATTTCCCGCAACAATGCCCGCGACATGCGTGCCGTGGCCGTAGGCGTCACGGCCGTCTCCGCCCGTGAAATCAACGTGCAGCACCACGCGCTGCCCGAGCGCCGGATGGCTGTCCACGATGCCGGAATCCACCAGCGCCACGCGCACGCCGCGGCCCGTCAAACCCGGGATTCCAGCGATCCCCTCCCACGCCTGGTCCGCTCCAGTCGCTTCGCTCGTCACGGCCATCGTGGGGACGACGAGGTCGTCATTGGCGATGGCGTCGACGGACGCGTCGGTCACCAGCGCTTCGAGGGACGCGTGCGTGACCGTCAGGACCGCTCCGGACCGAAGCCGTTTCTTGACCCGCGCGCCGTACGTTTCGGCCAGCCTCGCCAAGCGATCCGCGTCGCCACGCACGATGACGTCCGTCGTCGTAAAGCCAGCAGCGAGCTTGGTTTCGAGCGAGGAGGAGAGCCGTGCTCGATGCGGGCGCGGGCCAGCCACCGCGGCGCTGGAGACGAGCAACGCGAGACCCAGCGTTAGAACGCTGGTCAGCCAAGCGCTCCGGCGAGATACGAAGGACGACGAGCGAAAACTCAACGGCTCCATGCGAGTAGCTCCGATTCTTAGCGGTGGTGAACGATGAATCCGGTTGGCACAAACACCGATTACGGTCGAGGTGTAGAGGAGCACGGAACGTACCAGATCGCAGTTTTTGCAATGTCCGGTCAGAGGGGGGATTGCAGAAACTGCAACGTTCGCGCCCGTTGGATCCGGATGACAAGTTCTGCAATGAGCCAGGCGCGAGCTGCCGACTGTTGCAAAAACGGCCAAGATTTTGGCCGGCAGGCAGGGGACTCCAGACGCTCTAGAGACGGCGCATCCTGTAACCTACACAAAAACCGTAGGTTAGTTCGTCAGTCAACTCATTGTCTGCCGTGGGCAAGATCTTGACCGGAAAAAAACGCCTCCAAACGGCTGCTCTCGTCCTTTCACTGGCCGTGCTCGTCGGAGTCGTTGCAGCCCTGCTGTGGCGCGAGCCTGGCTCCTCGCTCCCCCCGCCCCCCGCCCGGCCTGACACCCAGATCGCGCGCGCGCCGCTCCTCAACGAGCCGCGCTCCTTCAATCGCCTCGTCACCGCGGATGCCGAGACCCTGGCGGTGAGCTGGCTCGTCCATGCGCCGCTCGTCACGCTCGACCCGCGCACGTTCGAGGTCATCCCCGTCCTCGCCGAGCGCTGGACCCGATCGCCCGACGGCCGCCGGTGGACGATCACGCTCCGGCAGGGTGTGCGGTTCTCCGATAACACGCCGTTTACGTCTGCCGATGTGGCGTTTACCTTCGACGCCATCTACGATGAGCGGACGGCCAGCCCGCTCGCCGGTGCGCTCCAGGTGGATGGACAACCGCTTCAGGTCGAGGCTGCCGATCCGCACACGGTCGTCCTCACGGCGTCGGCGCCGCTCGGCGCAGGCCTGCGCACGCTGGCCGACGTGCCCATCCTTCCGAAGCACAAGCTCCAGGGCACGCTGGACCGCGGCCAATTTCGCAAGGCGTGGAATATCGGCACGCCACCGAGCGAGATCGTGGGGTTAGGCCCCTTCGTGCTTGCCGACTACCGGCCAGGTGAGCGCCTGCGCTTCCACCGAAACCCGCGGTACTTTCGGCGAGACGCGAGCGGCCGCTCCCTTCCGTACCTGAAAGCGCTCGTCGTCGACATCGTGCCCGATCAAAACGCGGAGGTCCTCCGGCTCTTTGCGGGTGACAGCGACATGATGTTCGGTGCGCTGCGGCCGGAGGATCTGCCAGAGGCGCGGCGTCTCGTGCGCGCAGGTCGTCTCAGCCTGCACGACGCGGGAGTTGGCCTCAGCGCCAACTTCCTGTGGTTCAACCTCATTCCGGGCGCCAATCCCCACAAGTCGTGGCTGCGGCGCCTGGAGCTGCGTCAGGCAGTCTCGCTCGCGGTCGATCGTCAAGCGTTTGCCGATACCGTGTACCGCGGCGAGGGCGTGCCGATGTCCGGACCGGTCACGCCTGGGAATCGCACGTGGCTTGCGTCCGACTTGCCGGTGCCTCGCCCGGATCCGGCACGCGCTCGGGAGAAGCTAGCCTCGATCGGCCTGCACGATCGAGACGGCGACGGCCTCGTGGAGACGGCGGCGGGCCGCCAGGCGCGCATCGTCCTTCTCACGCAAAAGGGCAGCACGCCCCGCGAGCGCGGCGCGTCGGTCATCCAGCAGGACCTGCGCGCGATCGGCCTCACGGTGAGCGTCGTTGCGCTGGACCAGGCAGCGCTCATCGATCGGCTGCTTGCCGGCAGGTACGAAGCGATCTACTTCGGGGCGATCTGGAACGATACCGATCCCGCCTCGACCCTGGACTTCTGGCTTTCGCGCGGCGCCTTTCACGCGTGGCATCCAGGCCAGAGGCGTCCGGCAACCGAGTGGGAAGCGGAGATCGACCGGCTGATGCTGCGGCAGGCGGTCACGCTCGATCCAGCAGCACGCAAGCGAATCTTCGATCGCGTGCAGCACATCTTCGCCGACAACGTTCCTGCACTCTTCTTCGCGGCGCCGCGCCTTACCGTCGCAACCAGCGCGCGTGTGCGGAACATCACGCCCGGCCCCCTTCACCCGTATTGCCTCTGGCACGCGGCTGCCATCCAACTGGGCGGGACTGCCGAATGACCCGTCTGCTCGCCCGCCGTGCGGGCTTTGTCCTGCTGCTCGTCGTGGCCGTGACGATGTTGTCCGCGGCACTCGTCATCGTGGCGCCTGGAGACATCACCAGCGAGACGTACGGCAGCGGGGCGAGCGCCGAGACCATCGCGCGGGAGCGCGCTCGCCTGGGCCTCGATCAACCAGCCAGCACGCGCTTTGCCGCTTGGTTCGAGCGCCTGCTTCATCTCGATTTCGGGATGTCGTTCAAATACGAGCGCGCCGTTGCGCCGCTCGTCCTCGAGCGCGCGCAGAACACCGTCCTGCTCGGCGTGGCGGCGCTGCTGCTCGGCACGGCGCTGGGCGTGCCGCTGGGGGTGATCGCGGCCGGCTCGCGTCACGCATGGCTGCGGCGAGCGGTGGCCATCGTCTCGACCACGCTCTTGTCGCTCCCGCCACTGGTCTTTGCATTGCTGCTCCTGTTCGTCGCGCTCCGGACACGCGCGCTGCCAGCCGGAGGGATGAGCGCACCGGGTTCAGGCGATGTCGGCTGGCTCGCGGCCGGTGGCGATCTGGCGCGGCATCTCGTCGTGCCCTCTCTCGCGCTGGGGCTGCCGCTCGCCGCCATGATCGAACGACTGCAGGCGCGTGCGCTCGGCGAGAGCTTGCGTGAGCCATTCGTGCGCGCCGCGGCCGCGCGCGGCGTGCCGCGCCGGCGCTTGCTCTGGCACCACGCGTTTCGTCACGCGCTCGCACCGGTCGTCGCCGTCTATGGCCTCGTCGCCGGCAGCCTCCTCGGCGGCTCCTTCATCGTCGAGATCGTGAC
>JBOGIN010000137.1:0-2986 GCA_050742275.1 Vicinamibacteraceae bacterium | reverse complement strand
CCGTCGAACGAGAGCACGTGGTCGTTGTTATTGGACCTGGCAAAGCCGGTGTCGATGAGCGCGGCACGTCGCGTCGTCAGATCGAAGCGATAGAGGCGACCGTCGCTGTTGTAGATGAGCGCTTTGCCATCGGTGGTCCAGTTGGGAGCTTGAAACGACCCAGGCGACGTATGCAGCACGCGACGGCGACCATCGTCAATCGTCAGCACTTCGAGATTGCTGCCGATGTAGTCGCGGTATGGGACCCAACCCTCTTTGGGCGGGACGGTCATGCGAACGTTTCGGAAGACGGCACGCTCGGAGACGTTCGGGTTATGCGAGCAGACGAAGAGCCCGACGTAGACCTCGTCGCCGAGATCGATCCCGGACAGCTCGGTTCGAGTGAAGGGCTGACCGAATCGTGCAACGGACATAATGTACGTGCCGCCGCGCCGTTCGAGCTGGACGATGTCTGGGGCCGTGACGGGCGATTTCAACTCCGCGGTCTCACCTGCGGCGGCCCGTCTGAATTGAAGGGAGGTGAGTCCGTCGCCGTGCACGGCGGCATCGACGTAGGCCGCGTCTGGATCCAGGGAGCTGCGCACCAGCCAGCCGAGCTTGCGATGGGGCTCGGCGCCCTTGCCAACGAAGTGGGCCTGCGCCGTGAGAATGAAGTCGCCCGTGAGACGCTTCCAGGCGAAATGAAATTCGTCGCGCGTTCCCCACATGTTGGCGCCGGCGCCGGCAATCGTATAGCTCTGGGAATCGGGGTCGTAGGCCGTGGAGCCCTGGAGAGCGGGGCCGCCCACGTCCCCGTGGCCGTCGAACCAGCCGAGCGGTGGTTGTCCCGAGACGCGGGCGCCGGCGGTCGCGGTAAGAGCGAGGAGCATCGCGCATGCAGCAGTCCGGACCCAGGGCGAGGTCGTCCGTACAGAGGGTGTGCTCATGGTCGTCTCCCGGCCGCGGCACGACTCAGCCAGCCCGGCCCATCAAGAGCATGGCAGAGGATAATGACTGCCGCAAGGACGATGCGGTATACAGATAGCGAGGAGGCAGTGCTGCGAGGTAACGGTTCTCCGCGGGTCGTTGTCCGGGATCTCCGGAAGCATTACGGTGGAACTCAGGCGGCACGGGATGTCAGCCTCGAGGTCCGGCAGGGCGAGACCTTCGGTCTCCTCGGTCCAAACGGCGCGGGCAAGACAACGACGCTGGAGTGCATTATCGGCCTGCGGGAGCCGGATGAGGGTTACATCGAGGTCTGCGGGATCGACGCGCGGCGGCGGCCGCATGACGCCAAGCAGAAGATCGGCGCCGTGCTGCAGACGACGGCGCTGCAGGACAAGATCACACCGCACGAGGCGCTGCGGCTGTTTGGCTCGCTGTACCGCAATCGCAGGGCGCCAGAGTCATTGCTCGAGCAGTTCGGTCTCGTGGGCAAGGCGCACGCACCCTTCGATACGCTCTCCCGCGGCCAGCAGCAGCGGCTCGGTCTGGCGCTCGCCTTCGTGAACGAGCCGGAGCTCCTGTTCCTCGACGAGCCGACGGCAGGTCTCGATCCGCAGTCTCGACGCGACCTGCACACGATTATCGCGCGGATGAAACAGGACGGCCACACGGTGCTGCTCACGACCCATTACATTGACGAAGCCGAGCAGCTCTGCGACCGTCTCGCGATCATCGACCGCGGTCGTATCATTGCGGAAGGGACGCCACGAGCGCTAATCGCGCAATCGGTGGCCACGACGTCTATCTCGCTCGAAACCGTGCAGCCGATAGACGAGGCATGGCTCAGGCAGATATCAGGCGTCCGCGATCTGACATGTGAACCGACCCATGCCCGCTTCCGCTCTGCCGACGTCGAGCGGGCGCTTGCCGAGCTAATGGAGCTCCTGAGGGCGCGGCAAGTCGAGATCACGGCGCTCCACGTGCAGAAGGCGACGCTCGAAGACGTGTTTCTCGAGCTCACCGGCACGAGCCTCGGTGCTAGCGAATGAACGGATTGCTCTATCAGCTTCGCATCAGCCTCCGCCTGCATTTTCGAAACAGGCTGGCGCTGCTGTACAGCTATCTGATTCCCACGTTTTTCCTTATTGCCTTCTGGGCGCTCTATCGCCACGAGCTCGTACCGCTCGTCGCGCACATGGGCGAGCTGCTGACGGTTACCGCGTTGGGCGGCGCCTGCTTCGGACTGCCGACGACGATGGTCAGCGAGCGCGAACGAGGCGTCTGGCGGCGCTACCGGCTGGCGCCCGTTCCAACGTGGAGCCTCGTCGTGAGCACCGTGGCCGGCCGCTATGTCCTCTTGATCCTCGCCGCGTTGCTACAGCTCGCGCTTGCGATGGCGATTGGCATGCCGTTGCCGCAACATCCAATCGCGCTCTGCGTGGCGTTCACGTTCGTTGCCTTCGCCTTCCTCGGCCTGGGCCTCGTGATCGCGACCCTGGCCGACAACGTGCCTGCCGTGCAGGCGCTGGGCCAGTGCATCTTCCTGCCGATGCTGATCATCGGCGGTGTCGCGGTGCGGCTCGAGAGCCTGCCGGCCTGGGCACAGCATCTGTCGGCATTCCTCCCGGGCCGTTATGCGGTGGAGGCGCTCCAGGCGTCGGTCACGGGTGACGGACTGTCGGACGCGCGGTTCAGCCTGCTGGCGCTTCTGGTGATCGGCGGCGCTGGGTGTCTGGCGGGAGCGAAGATGTTCCGCTGGGAGGCGCAGCAGCGGTTTGCCGCGCGCGAGGGCAGGGGCTGGCTCGCGGTTGCATTGGCAGCATGGGTGGCAGTCGGAGTCTCGGCCGAGGCGGGTGGCGAGCGCGAGATCGTGAGACGTGCCGCGCCCTGGGATCGACCGGCATCGCGTGATGTCGTCGCGGCTCGGCCCGAGCCGGCAGCCTCCGTCATGGAACCGCTGTCCTCGGCACGCGCCACCAATGTGACACCGCTGCCAATGCCCACTCCGCCGGCAGCGCCATCCAAGTCGACAACGCCAGCCAAGCCTGCCCCATCCATAGCC
>JBOGIN010000136.1:0-4082 GCA_050742275.1 Vicinamibacteraceae bacterium | reverse complement strand
GCCGTGCTCCTCGTGATTCATCTCCTGCTCTATTGGTGGATCAATCGACGCGAAGAGCGAGAGGCGACCGCGACATCGGAAGACGAGGTGGTCGAGTCTGGCAAGACGCCCCTTACCGGCGCCGGTGGCTTCCAACTCGTCTTTCGAAGCACTTACCTAAAGTTCGTCGTGCTGTTGCTGGTGCTGTTGAACATCGTGAACACGACCGGGGAGTACGTGCTCGGAAGGACGGTGGTGGACGCCGCCGCGGAGGCGGTCAAGACAGGCCAGGCCGCGGACGCCGCCGCGTTCATCGGTGGCTTCTACGGCGACTTCTTCTTCTGGGTCAACCTGCTCGCGATGGTGATCCAGGCGTTTGCCGTCTCGCGCATCGTCAAGCACCTGGGGATGGCGGGTGTGCTGCTGATCCTGCCGTGCCTCGCGCTCGGCGCCTACGGCCTCATCGGGCTCGGCGCGGGTCTCGCCACTCTCCGCTGGGTGAAGACGGCGGAGAACGCCACCGACTACTCCCTGATGAATACCGGCCGCCAGCTCTTTTGGCTGCCCACGGACCGGGACGAGAAGTACAAGGCAAAGCAGGCCGCCGACACGTTCTTCGTGCGGACGGGTGATCTGTTCTCAGCGGCGATCGTCTACGCGGGCACGAGCTGGTTCACGCTGGGCGTGACCGGCTTCGCGTGGGTGAACGTGACGATCGTGCTGGTCTGGCTGGTCGTGGCCGTGCGAACGTATCGGCACTATCGGTTCCTGTGCGCCGCGTGTCCCTAGCCAACTAGCGGCGAAGGAGCGGCAGATAGCAGAGGGCCGCGGAGAGGGCGTCGACCACGGCGGAGCCGATCACGAACCACCGCGGCGCGATGCCGTGGGGCAGCCAGCCAGGTCGATGGAGCACGTCGATAACCGCATGCGCGGCAAAGGCAATCGCCAGAAACGTCAGCGCCTCGCGTGGGTCGCGGAGATAGGCGGTGGCTGCGACCGCAAAGAACAGGAGCGCCACCATCACGTCGACCGTTGTGCCCATCTGTTCGTGGACGGCAGCGACCCCCAGCCAGGTCGCCGCCGCGAACGCCAGCACCAACGACGCCACTTGCGCCAGACGCAGCTCTGCGACCAGGCGGTCCGGGGTGTTGAGGGGAAGGCGGAGCGCACGCATCGCCATCGTGACGAGCGTGCCGACTATTGCCACACCTGCGACGAGCAGCGCCTGCGCACTCGCTGACAAGCCGAGAATCGTCAACGGGCCCTCCTAGCGGAAAAGATGACAGCATCTTTTCTCATACATATACTCTCCCGCGGCCGTTATGCGGGTCATCGACATCATCCGCGCCAAGCGGGACGGCCGGGCGCTGACGCGCTCGGAGATTGACTGGTTCGTCAACGGGGCCACGAGCGGCGCCATCCCCGACTATCAGTGCGCGGCGCTGTTGATGGCCATCGTCCTGCGCGGCATGACCGACGAGGAGACCGCCTGGCTGACGACGGCGATGGTCGACTCCGGCGCGCGCGTCGATCTCTCCGCGCTCCCCGGCGTGAAGGTCGACAAGCACAGCACAGGCGGCGTTGGCGACAAGGCATCGCTCGTGCTCGCGCCGCTGGCGGCGGCCTGTGGCGTGGTCGTGCCGATGATGTCCGGCCGGGGGCTCGGCCACACGGGCGGTACCCTCGACAAGCTCGAGTCCATTCCCGGCTTTCGCACGGGGCTCTCGCTCGACGAGCTCCAGCGCATGTTAGCCGAAGTCGGGTGCGCCCTGATCGGTCAGACCGCCGAGATTGCCCCAGCCGACCGGAAGCTGTACGCGCTACGCGATGTGACCGCCACTGTCGAAAGCGTGCCGCTCATCTCCGCGTCGATCATGAGCAAGAAGATTGCGGAGGGCATTGGGGCGCTGGTCGTCGACGTGAAAGCGGGCTCGGGCGCGTTCATGAAATCCACGGCAGCCGCCCGCGGCCTGGCAGAGTCGCTCGTGAGGCTCGGCCGTGCGGCCGGTGTTCGCACCGAGGCGCTCATCACGGCGATGGACGCGCCGCTCGGCCGTACAATTGGCAACGCACTGGAGGTGATCGAGAGCATCGAGACGCTCAAAGGGCGTGGTCCTGCGGATCTGGAGGAGCTCTCGGTGCGCCTCGCGGCGCGCATGCTCTGCCTGGCGGATGCGGCGCCCGACGAGACAGCGGCGGTGGCGGCCGTGCGCACCGCGCTCGCCTCCGGCGCGGGCCTCGAGAAGCTGAGGGACATCGTGCGGTGGCAAGGTGGTGACCCGTCCGTGATCGACGATTATGCGCGTCTGCCCACGGCATCGCAGCGGCACGTCGTACGTGCCCCGCGGAGTGGTATCGTGACTCGGCTGGATGCCGAGCGGTTAGGGCGCGCGTCGATGACGCTGGGCGCCGGCCGGGATCGCGTGGACGCCCCGATCGATCCAGCCGCGGGGATCGTGCTGGCGGTCACCATCGGCGACGCCGTCGACGCCGGATCGGTCCTGCTCGAGCTCCACTACACCGACCCCCAGCGTCTGTCGCAGGCGCTCCCGCTCGTCGACGAGGCGCTGACGGTGGGGGAGGTGGCAGCGCCTCGACAAGCGCTCGTTCTCGGTGAAGTCAGATGACGCTTGACGCGCCGCCGTCGGGGCCCGTGACACGGCGTGACACCGGAGCACGGCTCGCGCTCATCGGGGTCGCCGTTGTCGCCCTTGCCGCCGCCTACCTGCTCGCGCCGGTCGCCGGTCCGCGCGGTCAGGCAGCCGCCGGGATTGTCTTCTTCCTCGCCATTATCACCGCCTGTTCGACCAACCTCCGCGCGATCAATTGGCGGACGGTAGGTTGGGGGATAGCGCTGCAGGTTGCGCTGGCACTCCTCGTGCTCAAGCTCGAGGTGAACGGCGTGCGACCCGGATATCAGCTCTTCACCGCGATCGCGGGTGCCGTGGGCCGGTTTCTCGAGTTCACGAATGCCGGCTCACAGTTCGTCTTCGGCGTGCTGGCAAACCAGGAGGCCATGGCGAAGATCTTCCCGGACGCCGGCGGCTTCGTGTTTGCGTTCACCGCGCTGCCAACCGTCATCTTCGTCTCCTCCTTCTTCACGGTCCTCTACTACTTTGGCGTGTTGCAGCTCATCGTTCGGCTCATGGCCAAGGCGATGATGTATCTCCTGCAGACGAGCGGCGCAGAGACGCTGTCGGCCGCCGCAAACGTCTTCATGGGGCAGACCGAAGCGCCGATCATCGTCAAGCCCTACATTCCGAAGATGACGCAGTCCGAGCTGCTCGCGCTCATGGTCGGCGGTCTGGCGACGATCTCCGGCGGTGTGATGGCCGTCTACATTGCGCTCGGCGCCGAGCCGGTGGCCATTCTCACGACGAGCGTCATGGCGGCGCCATGCGGGCTGTACCTCTCGAAGATTCTCCTCCCGGAGACCGAGGAGTCGGCGACGCGCGGTGATGTCAAGACACGCGTCGAGCGGACGCACGTCAATGTCATCGACGCGGCCGCGGCGGGAGCTTCGGATGGGACGACGCTCGCCATCAACATCGCGGCAATGATCATCGCGTTTCTGGCGTTCATTGCATGCATCGATTACCTGTTGGCGCTCGCATCGCCTGATTTGTCGCTCGCGCGCATCTTTTCTTGGCTGTTCGGACCGGTCTCGATTCTGATGGGTGTGCCGAGCCAGGATGCGGGGGCCGTGGCCGATTTGCTCGGGACCAAGCTCGTGGCGAACGAGTTCGTGGCGTACGTGAAGCTCACCACGGAGTACCGCGATCAGATCGACCCGCGCTCGTATGCCCTCGCGACGTTTGCGCTCACCGGCTTTGCGAACTTCCAATCGATTGGGATTCTCCTCGGCGGTATCGGCGGCATGGCGCCGGACCGCCGGCATGATCTCGCACGCCTCGGCATGCGGGCGCTGCTGGGCGGGTTCGTCGCCACGCTGCTGAACGCGGCAATCGCGGCTATGCTGCTGTAGGGCCAACATTGTTCAGCCCATTCTGGCGAGGGCCTTCACGCCCTCGTCGCGCGGCCTGAAGGCCTCCGTCGCGCGGCCTGAAGGCCTCCGTCGCGCGGCCTGAAGGCCTCCGTCGCGC
>JBOGIN010000135.1:0-6674 GCA_050742275.1 Vicinamibacteraceae bacterium | reverse complement strand
GTCCCCGATGGCGCGACGTACATCGAGGCGGCGACCGCGAGCGGCCAGACCGGCAGGAGGGCCACCATCGGCGATCTGTTCGCACCGGCGTTCGCGCGCGACACGATTGGCTTGTTCGGCGCGTTCTTCTTCGGGCTGATGGTCAACTACGTGGTCATCCAGCTCGTGCCCTCCATGCTGCGAGAGTACGGTGGGTTCACGCCGGCGGCGGCGGCGAGCGGCCTGCAGTGGTCGAACATCGGCGGCGTCGCGGGTGCGATCGTTGGCGCGCTCGTCATCCAGCGCCTCGGTTCACGCGCGACGATGCTCGGGATGTCGGCTGCGGCCGTAGTCTGCTCGCTCGTCATGGCGGGGCTGCGGCTCGATTCGACGGACACCTTCGCGCTGATGGCGATGTTCCTCGTTACGGGAGGACTCCTCAATACCGTGCAGGTCGCGATCTACGCGTTGGCCGCACACGTCTATCCAACGAGCATCCGCGGCACGGGCATCGGGGCGGCCGTTGCGTTCGGTCGGATCGGCAACGTGCTCGCGGTCTACGTGGGCAGGGAGGCGTTGAATCGTGGCGGACCTGCGGGATACTTCACGTCGTGGGCCGTGCTGATGGGGCTGGTATTCCTGTCGCTGGCCCTCGTCCGCCGACACGTGCCCCGCAGTGTCGGCGCTTCGTGACGCCACTCTCGGGCCCGTGCGATCGAGACGCGGCGCATGGCGATGCGCCGGGCCGTCAGCTACTTCGCCGGCTCGAACAGTTCAATGGAGTTGCCGTCCGGATCTTCCAGCTGGATCTGTCTGCCGCCCGGGCCGACCTCCATGGCGTTGCGGAAATGGTGTTCCGCCTTCTTCAGTCGTTCGACGCACGCGGGAAGATCCGAGACGCGGAGAACGACGCGATTCCATCCGCCGGGCTGCTGACGTTGGCCGTTGGGCAGCGGACGCGAACCGGACGCCCCTGGGCCGCTGAGCAGGAGCTGCAGGGCTCCGAGCGAGACATTGGTAAACGCCGGGAGCTGCTGATGCTCGAGTGTGAATCCGAGACGATTGGTATAGAACGCGACGGCGCGACTCACATCGCTGACCTGATATCGAACGCCGTGGAACCCTTGCACGAAGCTCTGCGGCGTTCCCGAAGGGCGGGTGTCGTCGACTGTTGGCGCTGATGACTTTTCTTGCATGATCCTTCTCCGGTCCCTCTCCACATGTTAAACGGTCGTCTGTCGTGATGGGAGCGGATCGTTCCGCCCGACGTTCTCCCTCGGCAAGAGGGCCGATTGTGGAAGCTGGGACGAGCGCGCTTGAAGGCCGCCACTCGTTGATGAGGTTTGTGGAACCAGATGCGCCAGTTCGAACCAATGGATGAGGTGCTTGCGTCAAGTCGACGCGTTGAGTCGAGCCGCATGATAATTCATGCAGCATCACCAACCCTTCTCTGCACTGGCGTATGACGCACACGATTCCGAGGCGTACGATGCGCGCTGTCGTTATTAATCGGTTTGGTGGGCCCGAGGTGCTGCAGGTTCAAACGGTGCCGGTGCCCGACCTCGGCCCGAGTGACGTTCTGATTCATGTGGAGATCGCCGGGGTGGGTGAGTGGGACCCGTTTGAGCGAGAGGGTGGGTACGTTCAGATGCTCGGGATGGAGCCGGCGTTCCCTTACGTGCTCGGCTCAGAAGGCGCGGGCACGGTCGGCGCCCACGGCGAGCGGGTTAGCGGTTTCAAAACGGGCGAGCGGGTGTATGGCGCAGGGTTTCTCAACCCTAAGGGCGGGTTCTACGCGGATTACGCCGTCGTAGATGAGGCCCTTGTCTCTCACATCCCTGGCGAGCTGACGATCGACCAGGCGGGCGTGATGTCGGGTGTTGCGATCACCGCCTTGCGTGGCCTCGACGACGTGCTGGCCGTAAAGCCGCGCGAATCGGTAATGGTCTTCGGGGCCAGTGGTGGGATTGGACACGTGGCAGTACAACTTGCGAAGCGGAGAGGGACTCGTGTCTTGGCCGTGACGTCGGGCGACGACGGCGTGGCGCTGGTCGAGCGGCTGGGCGCTGACGCCTGGGTGAATGGGCGCAGCTCCGACGTGCTCGCGGCTGCCCACGCGTTCGCAGCGGGCGGTCTCGACGCTGTGCTTCTCACCGCAGGCGGCGTGGCCGCGGAGCGGGCATTGGAAGCCCTCCGAGACGGAGGGCGCGCCGCATACCCGAACGGTGTCCATCCTGCACCCCGCGAACGATCTCGCGTGCGGCTCACCAGCTACAACGGCGATCCCGACGCGGAGATTATCGGGAGGCTCAACCGTCTGATCGAGTCGGGGCGGTTCGACGTTCATGTCGCGCGGACGTTTCCATTGGAGCGCGCGGCTGATGCTCACCGCGCCCTCGATGACCACTACCTCGGCAAGCTCGCGCTTCGGGTGCGTTGAGCCCCTCTCGGCGCCAGCGCTTGCGGTGCCCGTTCCGAAAACAGTTTGCCGACTGTCGTCTCTCTGTCGGCGGCCATTTCCTTCACTGCCTGCATGACGCGAGCGTCGATGTCCAAGGGCGTACGGATGTCTTCGAGCGTCATGCATCACGCATTAGATGTCAACTGAAGGACAGGACGCGAGACTGGCTCTGGCGTCTTCAATTCGTATCGATTTCAGCGGGCGGCATCTGCCAAGTTGCCTGGATAACTCGCTCGAGCCGTTCGATCTCCGCTTCAATCCGTTCCTGGTCAAAAGCTCGGCCTTTCGCGACATCGCGCGCTATTCGAGCGTGGCTTGCCGTCGCGCGCGACCGCAGGAGCTCCCTCAGACGTTCGAGGCAATCTGCATAGTAGGGAAAATGAGGGTCTACCTCGGATGTTGATAGACATGGTTGGCCACTGTTCCCGAATACGACACCAGGAAGGCATCGTCCTGCAACGAACGCAACTGCGTTGTCGCCTGTTACGAAAATCGGATGCAGCAGTACGCCGTCCACAGGCAGGACAGCGAGATAGTTCTGGACCATCCAGCAGTGCCACATGTCCCACGCAGCTCTCCACGAGGCATCCAGTGGCGTTTTGTCCTTCTTGAAGTTGATCAACGTCTGCGCTTCCTTATAATAGGACGCTCGAAAGACGAAGGGAGTTGCACCGATGAGCCACCGCGATGATCCGCCGATTGCCTGCACGCTGCAGGGCGACAGCTATCAGGAACGCCTCGCATGGATCGCAGATGTGGCACGCGATGGGCTCCGTAGCCATAGTCGGCAAGACCTGATGCTCGACCTCAGGTACGGCCCAGAAGTCGCGGGCCGGGTCCGAGACATGGTCCGCAAGGAGCAGGATTGCTGCGCCTTTCTGGATTTCGAGCTGACGGAGACCAGCGATGAAGTACGTCTCACGATTACTGCGCCCGAGCGCGCCAGGGAGGTCGCCAGCGCGCTCTTCGATGAGTTCGTTTTCGCGTTTGTGGCCTCGGAGTGCACGCCGTCCACTCAATCGAGGCCCGTGTTGCAGCGGTGACGAGATCCGCGGGTGAGCAGGGGCATCTCATGGCAGATACGAGAGACATCATCGTTGGCGTGAAAGGGCCTGAGCGAACCGCGTCTATTGCCGCTCTGACGACTGCCGCTGGCGCCGTCGCATGCGGCATCTCCTGCGTCCTGCCCTTCGCGCTTCCCGCTGCCGCCGGCACGGGCAGCGTGCTGGCTTGGTTCGCTGGAGCTTACAGGTGGGCGACCGCATTGGCGCGTGTCATCGTCACGGTTGCTTGGATCTCGATCGTGGTCCAAAGTCGCCAGGCGCGGATAAGGCCGTCGCGAGCGACGCTCTACTCGATGGCGCTAGCAACAGCAGCCCTGGTGCTCGCGATTCTGTGGTCCAGAGTCCAGCCTTACCTGATTCGCTTGCTCACGCAAAAGTGATCAGCGCGTCGGTCTTCAACCTCTTGCGTTGCGATAGCCGCACGAACGGAGTTTCCGATGGCGAGTTTTTCGAGACACGCCGTTCTCCAGTGGGACGGTGACGTCATGGACGGTGCGGGTCAGGTGACCGCAGGCAGCAGTGCCTTTACGGTGCCGGTCACGTTTCCAAGCACTGGTGGGGAACCGGCTGCCAGGACGACACCCGAGGAGATGTTGGCGGCTTCGCATGCGACTTGTTACGGCATAGGCCTCCGTTCACTCATCGGACGACGCGGCGGACGTGCGCGGCGTGTTACGGTCACGGCGACCGTGACGGCCGAGAAGGGACCCCGCGGAATCCGAATTCAGTCGTCACACTTGAGCGGCGTCGTCGAAGAACTGGAAGGGATCGATCACGTACAGTGGCCGAGATTTTCACCAGCTCGAACCCATTGATCAGCTGGCTCCGCCAAATCGAGGCCCTACGAACGGCCGCCTAGTTCGGGTCTTCGCCCGTAAGCACCGCTAACCTGAGCGAATCGGCGTCGTCCGGACACGGCGGGCTGGGCTCGGCCCAAAACGTACTGATCGTCGTGCTACTTGCAGGGAAGATCCAGCGTCTCTCGATCACCTTTGGAGATATGGTAAGACGCTCGAAGAACGGCGTTCCGATGCTTGTTGGGACGAGCGGGCACTTCATTCATTCGACCGAACCCGATCGGGTGGTGTGGGCGATTCGACGCGTGCTGACCGCAGTCAACCAAGCAGGGCCACGATGAATTTCTCGGCTTGGCCGCGACCGGGCTGGAAGAGGAAATGAGATGACACGGCAAAGCGTTGGGACACGGGAGGAGCGATGGCCGTCACGCGACGACGGTTCCTGACACGTGTTGCCGCAGCTGGTGGCGCCTCCCTTGCGTACGAGGCGATGACTGCGCTCGGCCTGCTCGCCGCGCCGTCGCAGATATCCTTTAACCTCGCCGGCCGCGTCAGTGGAGTCCGCGTCGTGATTCTCGGCGCCGGTTTGTCCGGGATGACGGCCGCGTACGAGCTTGGCAAGGCCGGTTTCGACTGCCGGGTGCTCGAAGCGCGGGCGCGGCCCGGCGGCCGCGTTTTCACGGTCCGACGCGGCACGGCCAGCGAAGAGCCGGGCACAGCGCAGACTTCGACCTTTGACGACGGACTGTACTTCAACGCCGGACCGATGCGCATTTCGCATCATCACCACACGACTCTCGCCTACTGCCGCGAGCTGCAAGTGGCGACCGAAGTATTCGTGCCCGATTGCGAGAGCGCCTATCTGGCCCAGACGCGCGGCCCGCTTGCAGGGCGCCGGATACGTCTTCGCGAGGCCCGTGCCGATTTCGACGGCTACATCGCCGAACTGTTGAGCAAGTCGCTCTCGCAGGCGCAGCTCGATCAGCCGCTGACCGCAGAGGATCGCGATCGTGTGCTGGCCTATCTGCGCAGCCTTGGCGCGCTCAATGAGACTGGACAGTACCGCGGCTCGTCGCGACGTGGCGCCGACGCGCCAGTGGCAATGCGCGATCTGTTCGGTGGGATCCCCGGGTTCTACGTGCAGACCGACTGGTCGTCTCAACCGACCATGATGCAAGTCGCCGGCGGCATGGATCGTCTGCCCGCGGCGCTCGCAGCGCAATTGGGGAATCGCATCACGTATCGGGCGGCCGTCCGCGAGATCCGGCAGAGCGAGCGCGGTGTGTGGGTCATCTATGCGGACGTTCAGGGGCAGCCGCGGCGCATCGACGCTGACTACTGTATCTCCACGATCCCTCTACCGGTGCTCACCGATATCGAAAAGGATGTGTCGCAGGCGGTGCAGGCGGCCATCGCCGCGGCACGTTATGACGGCGCCGGCAAGATCGGTCTGCAATTCAAGCGGCGGTTCTGGGAGCAAGACGACGAAATCTATGGAGGCCGCTCGTGGACCGATCAGGAAGTCGGACAGATCATCTACCCCTCGCACGGCTTTACCACTGCCAAGGGCGTCCTCGTCGGCTACTACCTCGATTTCCGCAGCACCATGCGCGAGCGCCCGCCCGCCGAAATCCAGCGTCTCGCGCTCGAGCATGGCGCCCGCGTTCATCCGCAATACGCGACCGAATTCGAGAATGCGTTCTCCGTCACGTGGGTGCGGGTGCCGTGGAGTCGAGGTTCATGGAGGTCGGAATCGTCCGCGGCACATCTGCGGATCGCGCCGTTACGCGAGCCTGACGGACGCCTCTATTTCGCCGGCGATTACATGACCGACATGAGCTCGTGGATGCAGGGGGCGTTCGAGTCTGCCCGTGAGGTCGCGACCGCGCTTCACCGGCGCGCGCTCGCTCGCGGATGACCTACACCAGATGCGGCTCGACAAATCTTCCGACGAAACGCGAGGCTCTCATCACGGGCGTGTTCATCCGTTATCGAGCCGGCGCCATGAGGACCGACTGCACGTTAAATGAGTTTCGCGATGCAGCGACGCGCCATCGGCAATCGCTTCGCCGCCGTGCTCGTAGCGTGGGATTGCGCTCGAGAGGAAGCGGCGCCGTAACTCGTAGGTCCTGGGCGTGGCATGCAGACCCGAAGGGGCTTCCTCAGAACCGTGACGGCTGGAGCGGCCGGCCTGTCGACGAGCGGTTGTCGATTCGCTGAGGCGTGCGGCATGCAGGATGGCGGCAGCAGGTCGCGTCGGGCCGCGATCGCGGCTACAACGCGGGCCCGGCGGCGGCGCGGGTTAAGTCCTCAAAAGTCGCTAGCGTTCATCGGGAGTGCCTCGGCCCGACGCGGTCAGCATAGCCACTGATG
>JBOGIN010000134.1:0-6646 GCA_050742275.1 Vicinamibacteraceae bacterium | reverse complement strand
CTCCCACCCCGCATCGTGGGAGTAGATGAGCGGAACGCAGGCAGCGGCAAACGTGATGGACGTCATCAAAATCGGTCGCAATCGGACGCGGCACGCATCGAGCACCGCCGACGTGCGGTCGTGCCCTTCCACCTCGCGCTGCCGTGCGAACTCGACGATCAGAATCGCGTTCTTGCAGGCCAGGGCGGCGAGCACGAGGAAGCTGATCTGCGTGAACACGTTGTTGTCGCCGCCCGTGATCCACACGCCGAAGATCGCGCAGAACAAGGTCATCGGCACGATGAGGATGATCGTCAGCGGATGCGTCCAGCTCTCGTACTGCGCGGCGAGCACGATGTAGACCAGGAGCACGCACAATGGAAAGATGTAGATCATCGTGTTACCCGCGAGCAGCTCCTGGTACGCCATCTCGGTCCACTCGAACTCCATGCCATCCGGCAGACTCCGCGCGAGAATGCCAGCAATGGCATCTTGCGCCTGTCCCGAGCTGAAGCCGGGTGCGGGCCCGCCGTTGATCTCCGCGGCCGGATAGCCGTTGTAGTGCATCACCTGATCCGGACCATAGCTCCGTTGGACCGTCACCAAGGAGCCGAGCGGCACCATGTCACCCTCAGCATTGCGGGTCTCGAGGACGCGGATCTGCTCCGGCTGGAGACGGAACTCCGATTCGGCCTGGACGTTCACCTGGTAGGTGCGCCCGAACCGGTTGAAATCGTTGGCATAGAGCGATCCCAGATACACCTGCAGCGTCTCGAAGACGTCGGTGAGCGCCACACCGTACGTCTTCACGCGCTCGCGATCCACGTCCGCGTCGATCTGCGGGACGTTGACCTGGAAGCTCGAGAACAATCCGGTGAGCGCTGGCGTCTCCATGCCTTGGCCCAGTGTGCCCTGCACCTGGCGGTACAGCTCCTCGAAGCCAGCGTCGTCGCGGTCTTCGACGAAGAGCTTGAATCCGCCCGTCGAGCCGAGGCCTTGAACCGGCGGTGGCGGGAAAATCGCCACGAAGGCCTCCTGGATCTGGCTGTACTCCGCGTTGAGCGCGCCGACGATGGCGCCTGCCGACAGATCGGGCGATTGCCGCTCGTGTGCCGGCTTGAGCGTCACGAACGCGATGCCGGTATTCGACGCGTTGACGAAGCCGTTGATCGACAACCCGGGGAAGGAGACGGCATTCGATACCCCCGGATGCTTCATCGCAATCTCGCCCAGTCGTCTGACCACCGCGTCGGTACGATCGAGCGTGGCGGCATCCGGGAGCTGCGCGAAGGCGATGAGATAGTCCTTGTCCTGCGCGGGAACGAAGCCGGCCGGCACGCGGGCGAACCCGAGCGCCGTCAGCCCGATGAACCCGACATAGATCACGACCACGATGGCAGAGACACGCAGGACACGGGTCACACCCACGCCGTATGCCGAGGACGAGCGCGCGAACACGCGGTTGAACAATCGAAAGAACCAGCCGAACAGCCGATCGGACACACGCTGCAGCAGGTCCTTGGGGGCCCCGCGCGGCTGCAAGAGACGCGAGGCGACCGCGGGGCTGAGCGTGAGTGAGTTGAACGCCGAGATCACCGTGGAGATGGCAATCGTCAGCGAGAACTGGCTGTAGAACTGGCCCGACAGCCCGCTGATGAACGCGGTCGGGACGAACACGGCACAGAGCACGAACGCGATCGCGATGATGGGGCCGGACACCTCTTCCATCGCCCGCCGCGTGGCAGACACTGGATCCAGCCCCAGCTCTATGTGCCGTTCCACGTTCTCGACCACCACGATCGCATCGTCGACCACGATGCCGATGGCGAGGACCAGCCCGAACAACGACAGGGTGTTCAGCGAGAAACCGAACACGAGCATGACGGCGAACGTGCCCACGATCGATACCGGCACGGCCAGCAGGGGTATGAGCGTCGCTCGCCACGTTTGGAGGAAGACCATCACGACGAGCACGACGAGAATCGTTGCCTCGATCAACGTCCGTACGACCCCTCGGATCGACTCGCGCACGAAGATGGTCGGGTCGTACACGATGCGGTATTCCACGCCGTCTGGGAATGACTGGCTCAACCGGTCCATCGTGGCGCGAACCTGGTTCGACGCCTCGATCGCGTTGGTGCCCGGCCGCTGGAAGACACCGATGGCCGCCGCCGGCTCGTTGTCGAGCAAGCTCCGCAAGGCGTACGTGTCCGACCCGAGCTCGACCCGGCCGACGTCGCGGACGCGTGTGATCTCTCCCTCGGCCGTCGCGCGCACGACGATATTCGCGAACTCCTCTTCGGTCGTGAGGCGTCCTCGCGTGTTGATGGAGAGCTGGAACGTCGTATCGGTCGGCGCAGGTGGACCGCCCAGGACGCCTGCCGCCACCTGGACGTTCTGCTCGCGAATGGCGCGCACGACGTCGGTCGCCGTCAGCTCGCGCGAGGCGAGCCGATCGGGATCGAGCCAGACGCGCATGCTGTACTCACCGGCACCAAAGACCTGCGCGTCGCCAACGCCGGAGATCTTCATGAGCTCGTCTCTGATGCGAAGGTGGGCGTAGTTCGACAGGTAGAGCATGTCGTACCGCTCGTCAGGCGATACGAGGTGCACCACCATGATGAAGTCTGGCGACGCTTTCTCGGTCGTGACGCCAATGCGCTGGACCTCCTGGGGCAGCCGCGGCAGCGCCTGGGCGACACGGTTCTGCACCTGCACCTGGGCGTTGTCGAGATCCGCGCCGAGCGCGAACGTCACGGTGAGCGTCATCCTGCCATCAGCCGTCGCCTGCGAGAACATGTAGAGCATGTCCTCGACGCCGGTGATTTGTTGCTCGAGCGGCGACGCCACCGTTTCGGCAATCACGCGTGGATTCGCGCCCGGATAGGCGGCGTGCACCACCACCGTCGGCGGCACCACCTCCGGATACTCGCTGACCGGCAGCCGGAACGCCGCGGCAGCCCCGGCGATGAGCACCACCAGCGACAACACGATCGCGAAGATCGGTCGGTCGATGAAAAATTGAGAGAATTTCACGGTACCGTTTACTCCTGGGCCTCGGCCACCTGGCTAGGGGTCGCCTCTCCTTCCGGCGCGGCATCGGTCCCATCCATGGCAACCAGGACGGGTTGCACCTTCACGCCAGGACGCACGCGCTGGAGGCCATTCACCACGACGCGGTCACCCGGTTTCAGGCCGCTGCGCACGACCCGCAGGCCGTCCACGAGCGGGCCGAGCGTGACGGGGCGGTACGCGATCGTGCCGTCCTTCCCGACAACGTAGACGAACTTCTTGTCCAGATCCGTGCCGACGGCGCGGTCCTGAATCAACAACCCGCGCGACGAGCCGTTGCCGGAGAGCCGAAGCCGCACGAAGAGACCGGGCGTCAACTCGTGGCGCGGGTTGCGGAACACGGCGCGCCCCTGGATCGTGCCGGTCTCCGGATCGACCTGGTTGTCGAGGAAGTTCATCTGGCCCTCACGAGGAAACCCAGTGTCGTTGGCGATGGCCATCCGAATCGGCAGCCGCGAAACGTCCGGCCGTGCGCCGCTTCCTTCGCCGGCGAAATCCATGTATCGCAGCAGGATCCGCTCGTCGGCATCGAAGTAGGCGTAGATGGGATCGAGCGACACAACCGTCGTGAGCAGCGTCGCCTCCCCGGGACCGGCCGCCACCAGGTTGCCCTGGGTGATAATCGCGCGCCCGACGCGCCCGGAGACCGGCGCCGTGACGCGTGTGAACTCGAGGTTCAGCTCGGCGGCGCGCAACGCCGCTTCCACGGCGTCCACCTGCGCCGCCGACTCCTCGGCAAACGCCGCACGGCGCTCGTGCTCCTCGAGCGACATCGCATTCTGCGCACGCAGCCGCTGTGCGCGCTGGGCCTCGAGACGCGCCCGCTGCACCGTCGCACGCGCACGTGTCACCTCTGCCCGCAGCCGATCGACCTCCGCCTGGAAGGGGCGGGAGTCGATTTGGAACAGCTGCGCGCCCGCCTTCACGAGCGCCCCTTCCTTGAACAACACCTTCGAGACGTATCCCGACACGCGCGGTCGCACTTCGACCGTGTCGACCGCTTCGAGGCGTCCCGTGAACTCGTCCCACTCGATCACCTCGCGATCGAGGACCTCGGCCACGGTCACCTTCGGTGGCGGAGGATCCGCGGGCTGTGCTGCGGTTCGCGAGCAGGCGGACAGTACGGCAGCAAAGAGCAACATGAATCCGTAGCGCGCCACGCGGCGGGCCCGGTATGACAGACGAGCGGTATATGGTTCCAAGCCAGCTTCCTCCTTCCAACCTATTCGTAGAATCGAGGCGTCCGTCTCAAACTCTCTCTTCGACGCTAGCCTCGAATCGGGAGATTCAAGCGATATCAAGGCGCAGAGCCCCTTGGCTGCTGCGAGGAACGGCAATCCACCGCTCCTTCGTCGGAGATAGACAACGAGACAGACCCTGTTTCGGAAACCGATTGCGGCGAAAAAGGAGCAGTCCCTTTTCCTTCTGCCCTTGTAGACGATCGGCGCGGCTGGAGTTCGACAGCGCTCCCCGCTGACATAATGGCTCGCGCTGGACGGTCTCCACAATTGGACAGAGGCCTGATGTTTGCGTCGCCCCTGTGGAGCAGGTTCAACTAAGACGTTCGTCCAGGATCGACCTCATACTTTTGGCCTATACGAACATGGGACGAATGCTGGATAATAAGCGAATGTCAATGGGATCTTGCGGCGGCAATCAGCGGTCGGCACGCACGCCAGCGGTCGAGCACGACCCGGTGCCCGCCGCCGTGGACCTCGGCTCGTCGGCTCGGCCCTCGGATGCCTCGCCCGCACACCTTCAGGAAGCGCTCGCCCGAGAGACCGCCGAGCGTCGACGGTTCGAGTGCTTGGCGAAGATCCAGAGCGACGCGGTCCAGCTTGCGCTCGACCTGCTCGTCAGCGAGCCGGACATCGCTGGCTTCTTCCGCGCCTTTACCAAGACCATGGTCGAGGAGTGCGAGAGCCACGCGTGCGGCGTGTGGCTGATCGATGACGACCATCGAAGCTGTGATTTGTGGATGGCCTACTTGAAGGATCGCATGTTCACGCCGGGCACCAATGACTGGGATGCCTTGGCGCTGCCACGACACAGCATGGCGCAGCACCTCTTTGCGTACGCACCCGGCTGGACACGCACCATCGAGTATGCGGGCGACGATCCGCGCCTGCCCGAGCCGGTGCACGAGTTCAATCACCGTGAAGGCGTCAGCTCCGTGGCGGTCGCACCGCTGGTGCTCGCCACCCGCACGCTGGGCTGGTTCGCGCTCTCGACGGGGCCAACGCCGGCGTGTGAGAGCGCGTGGCGTCTCGCGCTGCTCGAAGCGAGCGCGCGTCAGGCGACGCTGGCCCTCTATCAGAGCAGGCTGGCGGCGCAGAGCCTCCTGGAAGAGCGCCACAAGGCGATCCTGGAGGAGCGTAACCGTCTCGCGCGCGACATCCACGACAACCTCGCCCAAGGGTTTGCGGCGATCCTCATGCAGCTCCAGGCTGCCAAGCGGCTGCAAACGGCGCTCCCGCCCGCTGTGACCTCGAGTCTCGATGCCGCCGTGGATCTCGCCCGCACGCACATGATCGAAGCGCGCCGCTCCGTCGGTGCGCTCCGTCCGCATCTCGGCGAAGGCGAGACCCTGGCCGTGGCCTTGCGACGCCTAGTCGACATGGCCAAGCGAACGACCGACGTCCCGATCGACCTCATCGTGGACGAGCTGCCGCCATTCGCTCACGAGGTGGAGCGCGAGATCATCGGGATCGCACAAGAGGCGCTGAACAACGCGGTCCGTCATGCCGACGCACGACGGATCACGGTCACCGCCTCCGCGCCACGGTCGGTCGGATTCCGGCTGTCGGTGGCGGACGATGGTCGTGGGATTGGCGATGAGCGCGCCGCCTCCGGCTTCGGCATGACGAGCATGCAGGAGCGTGCGGAGCACATCGGCGCATCCCTCACGATCGTCACCGCCGTGAGGCGCGGCACCGAGGTCGTGCTCGCCTGGGAGCCCACGCCGGTAGGGTCCGCCGCCACTGAGGTCCATGCCGCACAGTGACAGCAGCACGGAAGCGGCCGTCGGCGCAGGTCGCAGCGTCGGTTCCCGGGCCCGGGTGCTCATTGTCGACGATCATGCCCTGCTGAGAACGGGCGTCGCGAACATCATCAATCAGGAGCCGGACCTGGAGGTCGTGGCCGAGAGCGGCAACGGCGTCGAAGCCCTGGACGCCTTCGAGCGTCATCGTCCCGACGTCACGCTGCTGGATCTTCGCATGCCTGTGATGGAGGGTGTCGAAGCCGTGCGGCGGATCCGGGAGTGCGATCCTCAAGCGAAGATCATCATCCTCACGACCTACGATACGGACGAGGACATCGCCCGGGCGCTCAAGGCAGGGGCCAAGGCCTACGTGCTGAAGGACATTTCCGCCGAGGAGCTCATCGCCTGCATTCACCACGTGCTGGCCGGCAGGACCTATCTCGCCCCGGCCGCAGCCGCGAAGCTCGCGGAGCGTGTGACCCGGGTTCATCTAACGCCGCGCGAGCTCGCCACGCTCCGCCTCATGGCCGACGGCAAGGCCAACAAAGAGATCGCGGACGCGCTCAGGATCAGCGAGCGAACCGTGAAGACCCACGTGGGACACCTGTTCGA
>JBOGIN010000133.1:0-2999 GCA_050742275.1 Vicinamibacteraceae bacterium | reverse complement strand
CTCCGGAAGCTCGGTCCGTGGCCGAGATCCGGAAGCTGCTGCTGGATGAGCGGCAGCAGCATCGGCCAGACCACGTCCATCGTCGACCAGAGGATCACGGCGTCTGGGTCCAGGCCCCACATGAGATTCGCGATGCCCAGACCGAGGTACCGCGCCGTCTCGCGCAGCGCCTCGCGCGCCTTGGGGTCGCCGTTGATCGCCGCTTGACAGATCCTGCGCACGCGCGCGGAACAATCGCCGGACGTGTTGGCTGCGGTGTCGGACGTGAGCGCGGCATAGCGGGCGCAGATCGCCTGGTTCGAGACGAGCTGCTCCAAACATCCGCGGCGATCGTGAGGCTCCGAGTCGCCGACGTCCGCGACGACCATCTGCCCGAACTCGCCGGCCGCCATGTGCGTCCCCGTGTAGAGCCGTCCGTCGAGGATGATGCCGACGCCAAACCCCTCGGTCACCATGACGAACAGCATGCAGCGGCAGTTGTGCAGGTCGGGGTTTGTGTAGTGATACTCGGCCACGGCGGCGGCGCGCGCGTTGTTCTCGACGTCCACCCGCACGCCGAGCTTGCGCTGCAGGCTGTCCCGCACCGGAACGCGCCGCCAGCGCGGATCGTTGCCCATCTTGACGACGCCCGAGTGGCTGTCGACGATGCCTCGCGCGGTCACGCCCAGGCCCTCGAGCCGGTCGGCGCCGTATTGCGCCTGGTAGGCGCGAAACTGCGCCGCGATGACCTCCAGCGTCCGGTCCGCGTTCGGCGGCGTCCGCACCGCCTTGCTCTCGACGATGCGGCCTCGCAGGTTGGCAACGGAGAAGCGCGTCTCCCACGTCTCGATGTTGACGCCGACGCCGAAGCGGTCCTGCGCGAGCTGCAGACACGTCCCGGGACGGCCGCCGGTCGAGTTCTCGGCGCCGTCCTCGACGACCAGCGAGTCTTCGATCAGATCGGCGACGATGCGCGAGATCGTGCCCTCCGACAGGCCGCTGCCGCGCGCGATCTCGGCGCGCGAAAGGCGGCCCGAGTTCCGGAGCATGCGCAGGACGACCGCCCGGTTGTTCCGGCGGATCTCGTTCGGCCGCAGAATCTGCTGTCGCTTCGAAGGAGAATGCATGCGCGTTCGTTGATGGATGCAAGAAAGCGTAGGGCATCCCCCGGGAGCCGTCAAGCGTCGTATCGACTTCTCGTATTGACTTCCCACAGCGCGTTTGTTAGTTTCACCGCCATAATATTGCGGTGTACACGAAAGTGGGATAGGGGGAGTCTCGTGCGCGCGCTTCTCAGCGTCGTCAGTGTTCTGGCGTGTGTCGCTGCCGTACCGCCATCCGCACCCGCTCAGACAGTCACGGGTGTGGTTCACGGGACGGTGACGGACACGACCCAGGCATCCATTCCGGGTGTGAGCGTCACGGCGTCGGAGGCCGAGACAGGCGTCGTCCGGAATGCCGTCACCGGTGATCAGGGCTACTACCGATTCGACGCCCTTCCTCCGGGCACGTACGCCATCGTTGCCGAACTGTCAGGATTCAGGCGCTACGAACAGCGCGGCGTCGAGCTGGCCGTGGGACAGACGGTCCGGGTGGACGCAACGCTGGACGTGGGCGAGCTGTCGGACTCCGTCACGGTGGAGGGCAGGGGATCCGTTGTCGACACGCGCACGGCGGAAATCTCCGGCCTGGTCGACGACAAGCGCATGACCGACCTTCCACTCAGCGGGCGCAACGTCATCGAGTTCGCCAAGCTGCTCCCTGGCGTCTCGACGGTGCACGCCCCGCAGATCCAGGAAGACACACGGGAGGGCCCGCGGCTGACGGTCCACGGCGGCCGCGCCAATCAGAACTTCTTCACGCTGAACGGCACGTACTTCAACAATCCGTCCAGGAACACCGGGCTGAATCCGCCTCCGCCGGACGCCGTTCGGGAGTTCCGCATCAAGACCAACAACTTCGGCGCGGCCGACGGGCGCAATGCCGGCGCGACGGTCAGCGTCGTCAGCCGCCGCGGGACCAACGAGTTCCACGGATCGATCTGGGAATTCCACCGCAACGACCGGTTGAACGCGAGGAGCTTTTTCGACACGACCAAGCCGGAGCGGACGCAGAATCAGTTCGGATTCGCCGCTGGCGGCCCGATCATGCGCGACAAGGTCTTCGTGTTCGGCGCCTATGAGGGCTTCCACGATCGGCCAGCGCCCTCGTCTACCGATGCCTTTCCACCCACAGCGGCCGAGCGGGCGGGAAACTTCTCAGACCGGACGGCGCAGTTGGTGAACCCGTTCACCGGCGACCCGCTTTCCGGCAACCGGATCGACCCGGCCCTCTTCGATCCCGTCAGCGCCGCGCTGCTCGACACGCTGCCGCTGCCCAACACCCCCGACGGCCGTCTGGTGACGAACAATCCGAACCCGAACGACAACAACCTCGTGCTGGTGAGGAACGACGTTCAGGTGAACGAGCGCCACAGCGTGTTCTGGCATCTCTACTGGAACAAGAACGAGCGGCCGACGCGGCTGGAGGGGAACATTCCCGAATGGGGCGCGTATGCGAGCGACGCCGACATCTGGAACATCGGCGTGAACCACCTCTACACCATTTCGCCGAACCTGCTCGCCGAGACGACCGTCGGCTTCACCCGCACGACGCAGGCAAACGATCCGCTGGTCGATCGGGGCTTCGACGCGATCGGGATGGACTTTCCAAACTACCATCCCCAGGGCTCGCCGCAATTCTCGGTGTCGGGCCATTTCTCGCTGAGCTCCGACGATGGCTTCACCAACACGTCGGACGCGTACAGCGTCGCGGAAAAGCTCACCTGGATCAAAGGCAATCACACGCTGAAGTTCGGGGGAGAGCTCTATCGGCTGACGTTTTTCCAGGGATGGCTCGAGCCGCCGTCGTTCACCTTCAACGGCGCGCGGTCGGGCGACCCGATGCTCGACTTCATGATGGGCGCGTGGCGCGAGGCGAACGTCGCCTTCGGTCTTCGCCAGAACGACACCGTCCAGCCC
>JBOGIN010000132.1:0-5862 GCA_050742275.1 Vicinamibacteraceae bacterium | reverse complement strand
AGATAGGACATGACAACGCATCCTACGCGGCTCGCCGTGGTCACCGCGATCGCGGCGCTCGTGTGCGCAATCCTGGGCGGCCGACTCGCGGCGGCGCAAAGCGCCCGCAGTGTCGCGGCGGCGCCGTTCCACGCGCCGGTGGGCTTCGACCGGGCTTCCGGCATTCGGACCAGCCTGCGGCAGAAGGCGCCGGCAGACGTGATGGTCCTCCCCGCCGCGCAAGTGGCGGCGGTCGACGCGCTCACGGAGAGCTTCGACGACATCACGCTGTTGCCGGGCGCCGGCTGGGCGCTGACGAACAACAGCGCGCCGGTGGGGCCATCGAGCTGGTTCCAGGGTAACGCGACGATCTTCCCGGCCCACGAGGGCGTCCCGAACGGCTATATCGCCGCCAATTACGAGAGCGCCGGTGACGCCGGCACCATCAGCAACTGGCTCATCACCCCAGAAGTGACCATCGTCAATGGCACGGAGCTGCGGTTCTGGACGCGTCGGACGGCGCAGTCAGAGGACTTCCCGGACCGCCTGGAGGTGCGGCTGAGTGTCGCGGGCGCCAGCGTCGATGTGGGCGCCAGCGCCGAGTCGGTCGGAGACTTCACCGAGCTGTTGCTGACGATCAACGAGACGCTGGAACCGGGAGGGTATCCGGCGGAGTGGACGGAGTACGTGCTGACGGTGCGAGGCCGGTCGCGGACGCCGGTGACCGGCCGGTTCGCCTTCCGCTACTGGGTGACCGACACGGGCAGCCACGGGGACTACATCGGCCTCGACACCGTGCGTGTGAGCCAACCAGGAGACACGCAGACGATCACGCACTCGATGTCGCTGGACAGTCATGCGCACGGCGGAGGGTGGTGCTTCCCTGCTGGCGGCACGGCCAACAATCAGTACTTGCGCACCTTCACGCTGAGCGATTTCGGCATCACGGGTGCGTTCAAGGTGACGGCGCTGACGTTCGGAGTGGGGGGCGTGTTCTATAAGACGACGCCGGTCACGGTGAACCTGTACACGCTGGACGGCGACTTCACGTACGACAACCTGACGCTGCTCGGCAGCGCCACGGTGGACTTGCCACCGCAGGAGGAGACACTGGTGACCGTGCCAGTGACAGGGGAGGCGCCGGCCGGCTCGACGCTGGTCGTGGAGATCTCGGCACCGTTTGTGAGCGGTGAGATGGTGTTCTCGCCCGGCGTGAACGACCTAGGTGAGACGGCGCCCTCGTACTGGGCCTCCGATTTCTGTGGCCTCGTCGATCCGGTCTCAATGGAGGACGCCTGGGGGACGGATATACATGTAGTGATGACGGTGACCGGGGAGCCATCAGACACGCAGACGATCACGCACTCGGAGTCGCTGGACATCCTGGATGGTGCGGCGTGCATGTCAGATAGTGACGACGGCACCACGGCGGCCACTCAGTTCTTGCGCACCGTCACGCTGACGGACTTCGGCATCACCGGTGCGTTCGACGTGACGGCGGTCACGTTCGGAGTGGAGGCCGTGCGGGACACCACGGCGTCGATCACGGTAAACCTGTACACGTTGGAGGGCGACTTCACGTACGCGAACCTGACCCCGATCGGCAGCGCCACGGTGGACCTGCCGCCGCAGGAGCTGACGCTGGTGACAGTGCCGGTGACGGGGGAGGCGCCGGCGGGCTCGACGCTGGTCGTGGAGATGGCGGCACCGGATCTGAGGGGTGTGGGCGGATTCTCCGTGGGCGCGAACGACCTGGGTGAGACGGCGCCATCGTACATCGCCTCCGACTCGTGTGACACTCCCGAGCCGACCGCGATCGCGGACATCTTTCCGTGGAATCTGCATTTCGTGATGACCGTGACCGGGGAGACGGAGACGGCAGATGCAGCCGCGACCAGCGCGCGGCCGTCGCGCACGAGCCTCGATCTGACGAGCGGGTCCGTGCCCATGCGGTATCGCCATCGGCTCCCGGCGCTGGGCTCCCGCAGTGGTCTGATTCGCTCGCCTGAACGCTCGCTGCGACGCCCATGATCGCAGCCGTCATGCACGTGCAGACAGGTGCGGCCCACCTGCAGGCATAGATTCGTGAGCGGGGCGCGGTTCACGAGCCGCGCCCCGGTCTCGTCGTTCGTGAAATCACACACTCGATTGCATCTGGGCCGGCGCGATGTTGGAAGGCTGCTCGCGCTCTCCCATCAGCGCGTCCAGCAGCTCGCCCGATGACCGTCAAGAGCGACAGCCGGCGTTCGGTGGTGCTCTTTACACCTGTCACTACCGATATTTAATTGTGGTTCCCCTTGACTGATGCGTCCTCTAGCTGTAGAAAGGCTTTCTTTCCTTTCGAATAACAGCGGTCTGCAGGAGGACATCGTGAGAGAAACGTTGAGTCGCTCGAGCCGTTCGGCGTTGGTCGCCGCGGCGGTGCTCTCGATCGCCGCCGGATCGGGATGCAGTCGCACCGGTGGTGATCCCATCGCCGCACAGGAGAAGGGGGCGCCGGACATCGTCCTACGCGAGTACGAGCCGCGATCCATGCTCGTGACCAAGGAAACGAACGTGCCGCGAGCGCGCTATCGCGCCATCGACAATCACAATCACCTCCGTGAAGCGGACCCGGCGAAGGCCATCGCGGTGATGGACGAGACGGGCGTGGCCCAGGTGGTCAATCTCGACGGCGGGTTCGGCGAGAATCTCGATCGCACAATCGAGCGGTTCGAGAAGAAGTACCCGGGGCGCTTCCTGACGTACGCGCGGCCGGACTGGAGCAAGATCAACGATCCGGACTTCGGCGCACAGGCCGCTGCCGAGCTCGAGCGCGGCGTCAAGGCGGGCGCACATGGCTTGAAGATCAACAAGGCGCTCGGCCTGCAGTTGAAGGACGCGAACGGCAAGCTCATCGCGGTCGACGATCCCCGGCTCGATCCACTTTTGGCGAAGGCTGGCGAGCTCGGCATTCCAATCGAGATCCACATCGGGGATCCAGCAGCGTTCTTCACGCCGCTCGATCGGTTCAACGAGCGGTTCGACGAGCTGCAGCTCAGGCCTGAGTGGCTCTTCTATCCCGGCTATCCGTCGCTCGAAGAGATCGTCAAGCAGGGCGAGCGGGTCGTCTCCCGCCATCCAAAGACCACGTTCATCGGCGCGCACATGGGCTGGTATGCCGAGAATCTGGCGGCGGTCGGCGCGATGCTCGACAAGTATCCCAACTACTACATCGACATCGATGCCCGTCTCAGCGAGCTGGGCCGCCAACCGTACACGGCACGCCGCTTCATCATCAAGTATCAAGATCGCATCCTGTTCGGGACGGATACGCCGCCACGGACGAACGCGTACCGGCTGTACTGGCGCTTCCTCGAGACCGACGATGAATACTTCGACATCGCGGAAAGCCACCACCGCCAGGGACGGTGGCCGGTCCACGGCCTGTATCTGCCGGATGACGTTCTCGAAAAGCTGTACTACAAGAATGCGGTGAAGCTCATACCGGGCGCGTCGATTGAAGGGTTGAAGCGAAGTCCGGCAAGCTAAGGCCCCGTGACAGAAACCCGTGGCGCACGGTCTTCAGACCGCGCATGCGAGCGTGACAGCATCCGTAGCGCGCGGTCTTTAGACCGCGCGTGCGTGCGTGGGAGAGGTCCGTGCGGATGCGACAGATCCGTGCAAGTCCGAGGGGACTGTGCGAGTCCGAAGAAACTACAGCGCCTTCGCCACGTGCGCTGAGGCAAGCACGCCGAGCAGCCGTGCCACCGCGGCCGCCATCGCGTCGCGGCCGGACGCGGTGTACTTGCGAGGATCGACAACACGATCGTCGGCCGCCAGGTACTGCCGAACGGCGCCGGTGAACGCGATGTTGAGCGCGGTCCCGATGTTGATCTTCACGAGCCCCGCGGCGACGCCTCTCGCGAGCTCCTCGTCCGGAACGCCAGACGACCCGTGCAGGACGAGCGGGACCGGCACCGCCTGCCGCAGCTCTTCGATGAGCGCATGGTCCAAGCACGCGCTTCGACTCGTCATCGCATGCGAGCTGCCCACCGCCACCGCCAACGCGTCGACGCCGGTCGCCTCGACGAACTGGCACGCCTCGGGCGGCCTGGTTCGAACGCCAGGAGCGTGCGCCCCCCCCTTGCCGCCGACCTCGCCGAGCTCCCCCTCCACCCAGAGTCCCTGCCGATGCGCCCAGTCGGCCGCCGCTCGCGTCGCGGCGACGTTCGCCTCGTAGTCGAGCGTCGACGCGTCGTACATCACCGAGCTGAATCCCGCGTCAGCCGCCTGCCGCAGCAGGCCCTCCTCTTCGACATGGTCCAGATGAAGCGAGACGGGAACCCGCCCGGCGGCCGCGACAGCCGCCGATGCGGCCGCGATCGGCCCGACGCGACCGTGGTGAAACTTCACCGCGTTCTGGCTGATTTGGAGGATCACCGCGGCGCCGGCCCGCTCGGCGCCGGCCACGATGGCCTCGGCATGCTCGAGCGTGATCACGTTGAACGCCGCCACGCCGCAGCCGGAACGGTGGGCGTGGTCAACGATCTCTTGCGTGGTAATGAGCGGCATCCCGTTTGGTCCCAGATTGTGGCAGTATTGACAAGCAAACACAATTGTTATTATTGTCGTTACCTGTTCAAGACTCCGGCGCCCACCGTCGCGCGACCTGAAGGCCGCGCGCTACGCATGGAGGTTATTGCGCGCCATCTCGCCATCACCCGGGCCGGTCGGAGGCCCTGGGTTGCCGCGATCCACCTGACCAGGTGGCGGACGGCGACAGCTTTGGAAGGGGGAGATCAGTGAAGGCTCTGACAACGAAGGGGCGAGCCCCATGGCAAGTCATTGGCGCTCTGCTACCAGTCCTTGCGTTGGTGTGCCTCGTGGCGATTCCAGCGCGCGCGCAAGTCCTTTACGGCGGGCTCGTCGGCGCTGTCGCCGACAGCTCGGGAGCCCCGGTGCCGGGCGCCACGGTCACGGCCACCAGCCAGCAGACGGGCCTCGTGCTCGAAGCCGTCTCGAACGAGACCGGCACCTACCGCATCACGAACATCCAGCCTGGCACCTACGACGTCAGGCTGTCGCTGCAAGGCTTCAAGGAGTTCGTCCGCACGGGCGTGCCCATCACGGCCAACAGCATCAGCCGTGTCGACGTGACCTTGGAAGTGGGCCAGCTCGAGGAAACCGTCACGGTTGCGTCGGACGCGGCGCTCCTCCAGACCGACACGGCGGACGTGCACACAGAGCTGAAGTCCAAGGAGATCACCGATCTGCCCTTGGCCAACTACCGCAACTATCAGAGCCTGATGAACCTCGTGCCGGGTGCGACGCCGACGATTACGCAGAACGCGCTCACCGACACACCGGCGCGCTCGCTGCGCACGTTCGTCAACGGGCAGAATCCGACCAGCAACGCGACCAAGACGGACGGCGCGACGACCATGAACGTCTGGCTGCCGCACCACGTGATGTACGTCTCCCCCGCCGAAACCATCGACACGGTGAACGTGTCGACCAACGCCTTCAGCGCGGAGCAGGGCCAAGCGGGCGGCGCCGCGATCACCGTGATCACCAAGTCGGGAACGAACCAGCTGTCCGGATCCGCGTTTGAGTTCATCAACAGCGACACGCTCAACGCCAGGCCGTTCTTCGACCCGGACAAGCTGCCGCTGGATCGCAACATCCTCGGCGGTACGCTCGGCGGGCCGATCCTCAGGAACAAGCTGTTCTTCTTTGGATCGTACGAGGGGTTCTTCGAGCGCAGCACCGCGTTCGAGTGGCACCCGGGAATGCTGCTGCCTGGCGCTAAGCTGCAGACCGCCTGCCTCAAGGATCTGGTCACGGCGGTAGCCCCCACTAGCCCGCATTCGTTCCTAGCCTACTTGGTCGCCCACGGACGGC
>JBOGIN010000131.1:0-3795 GCA_050742275.1 Vicinamibacteraceae bacterium | reverse complement strand
GGCCATGGCACGAGCGGCTGCCGCACTTCCGTCTCAAGTTCACCCCGAGCAGCGGAGAAGAGCTGCAGTCCGAGTACTTCGTGCCACGGGCGCGCGCACTGGAAGCCCTTACGGCGGTCTACCGGATGCGTGAGCGCATTGCCCCCCATCTCCTGATCTCCGAGGTGCGCACGATCGATGCCGACCGTCTCTGGATGAGCCCGTGCTACGAGCAGCCCTCACTGACCATCCACTTCACGTGGAAACCGGATTGGCCCGCCGTGAGGAAGCTGCTCCCCACGATCGAAGAGGCCCTCGACCCCTTCGACGTCAAGCCGCACTGGGGCAAGCTGTTCACGATTCCCTCGTCACGGCTGACCTCCCGCTACGAGAAGCTCCCGGCATTTCGACAGCTGCTGGTCGAGTACGATCCGCAGGGCAAGTTCCGCAACGAGTTCCTGGACGCCAACCTGTTTGGGTCCTGATTAGAAGGCCCCTTGACCGCCAGTTGGACGAAGGCGTCAGGGCGTTCGTGCCCCGACGATGTTATATTCGTTCAGATATAGCGATATCGATTCGACATCCGGATCCGATTTTATATTCAGAAGAATATAGCGAGTCGTGTATTCTGAAGCAATGGCGTCCGGTGGCCCTACCGCATGCGCCGCCGACGTGGCGCGCGCGGCGAGGGCCGGATGCGCCGCTCCAGCGCGGCCGCGTCCGAGGCAGTGGCTTGCCGCGTAACGGCTTCCATGGCGTGGTAGCGGCGAATGAGCTCGTGGCCGAACGGTGTGAGTGTGGCGGCTCCCCCGCGCCGGCCGCCAACCAGTGTCCGAACGGCCGGCTCGCGAAACATGCGATTGACGCTGTCGACAAGCAGCCAGGCACGGAGGTAGGACATGTCCATCGCGCGGCCAGCCGCGCTGATGGAGCCGTGGTCACGAATCCCTTCGAGGAGCTGGACCTTGCCCGGGCCGATCCACGCGTCCGGCTGGAAGTAGACGCGCAAGAAGATCCTGATCATGACCTCGACATCCTATGCGATTCGTCGCCGATCGCGGCGCGTGATCACCGCGCTGCTGTCGACCCTGCGGACCGCGGCGCCCGTGCTGGCGATGTGGTGTGCGGCCGGCGCGTGGGCGCCTGCCCAGGAGCGACCGGCGATTGCCGCCGCGTCCAACCTGAAGTTCGCCCTGGAAGAGATCTCACGGCGGTTCACCGCCGCCGAGGGCGCGCGCGTCGACCTGGTGTTCGGCTCCTCGGGGAATCTCACCCGTCAGATCGTCGAGGGCGCGCCGTTCGAGCTCTTCCTCTCCGCAGACGAGGCGTTCGTCTACAAGCTCGCCGACGCCGGCGTGACGCGTGATCGCGGCACCATCTACGCCATGGGCCGCCTGGTGATCTTCGCGCCGGAAGGATCGCCGCTCGAGACGGATCCTCGGCTCGACGGGTTGCGCGCGCTGCTCGCACGCGGTGACATCGGCCGATTCGCGATTGCCAACCCGGAGCATGCCCCGTACGGAAGAGCCGCCGAGGCCGTGCTGCGCGCCAAGGACCTCTGGAACAGGCTGCATCCATCGCTCGTTCTGGGCGAGAATGTCGGACAGGCGGCGCAGTTCGCGGCCACCGGGAATGCCGTGGGCGGTTTGCTCCCCTACTCGCTGGTGCTGGCCCCGTCGCTGCGAGACCAGGGCACCTATGCCCTGCTCCCGGCCGGCGATCATCCGCCGCTCAAACAGCGAATGGTACGGCTCCAGCGTGCGGGTCCGGTGGCGGAGCGCTTCTATCGCTATCTGCAGGAGCTGACCGCGCGCGACGTGCTGCGGCGGTATGGATTCGCCGTTCCCGGCGACTGACGGGCTCTCACGCCCAATACCGTTCCCCTAGTACGTCGCGAGGGGCCTTCAGGTCGCTCGTCGCGCGGCCTGAAGGCCGCGCGCTACGTGCGAAGCGATTGAGTGAACACCATTGCGTTAGAAGCCGCGCCACGTCAGGTACACATCAGATGGACTGGGCCGCGTTCACGCTCTCCATTCAGCTCGGTGCCGCCACGCTCGCCGTGCTGCTGCCAATCAGCATCGCGATCGGCCGCACGCTCGCGGTGCGCCGTTTTGTCGGAAAAGGGGTTGTCGAAGCGCTGGTCGCGCTGCCGCTCGTGCTGCCGCCGACCGTCTTGGGCTTCTACCTCTTGGTCGCGTTTGGCGCGAGATCCCCGCTGGGCAAGGTCTTCGCATCGCTGACCGGTCAATCGCTGCCATTCAGCTTCGAGGGCTTGCTGCTCGCGTCCGTGTTGGTCAATCTCCCCTTTGCCGTGCAGCCCATCCAACGTGCGTTCGAGCGCGTCCCACTCGATGTGCGTGAGGCCGCCGCCTGCTGCGGGATGCCCTCGTGGCGCGCATGGCTCGCCATCGAGCTCCCCCTGGCCTGGCCAGGCATCGTCACCGCCGCCGTGCTGACGTTCGCGCACACGCTCGGAGAGTTTGGCGTCGTCCTGATGGTCGGCGGTAACATCCCCGCGGAAACGCGCACGCTCAGCATTGCCATCTACGATCAGATGCAGGCGTTCGATGATCGGGGTGCGGGCATCATGGCGGCGACGCTGCTCCTTCTCGCGCTGGCGACGCTCGCGGTGACCAACGTGCTGAGCCGCCGCATTGGGCGTCAGCATGGATGACGCTGCTCTGCTGAGCGTGCGCGTCCAGCAGCACGCCCCGATTCCCCTGGACATCCGCGTGTCGTGTGGGCCCGACGAGCTGCTGGCGGTCTTCGGGCCCTCAGGCAGCGGCAAGACCACGCTGCTGCGCTGCATTGCCGGCTTGCACCAGCCGTCGCGAGCTCGCATCACCTGCGCGGGAGAGACCTGGACGGACACCGAGGCCGGCGTTCGTGTGCCGACGAGACGGCGGCGCGTGGGGCTGGTGTTTCAGGACTATGCGCTGTTCCCGCACCTCACGGCGCGCCGGAATGTCATGGCGGCGTTGGGCGAGACGCCACGGCGCGAACGGCGCCAGGAGGCGGACCGTTGGTTGGCAGCGGTGCATTTGAACGGGCTCGAGTCGCGGCGCCCTGCGGAGCTGTCGGGCGGACAGCGGCAGCGGGTGGCGCTGGCGCGTGCGCTTGCACGAGAGCCGTACGTGCTCCTGCTCGACGAGCCCTTTGCCGCTGTCGACCGCGCGATGCGGACGAAGCTGTACGACGAGCTCGACGCTTTGCGGCGCCGCCTGCACATGCCGATTCTGCTGGTCACGCATGACTTCAACGACGTCGTGCGCCTGGCGACGCACGTTCTCATGATCGAGCGCGGCCGGACGATCGCCGCCGGTCCGATCGAGACGCTCACCAGCCGCACCGACATTGCCTGGTCGCACCACGCGCTGGACGCGGGCAGCGTGTTCGACGGTCACGTGCGCGGCCGGGAGCCGGCGCGTGGCCTGGCCGACCTGCAGTTTGCCGGCGGCGGTCTGCTCGTGCCCGATCGTGGTCTGTCCGTCGGCGCTCGGCTGCGCGTCCGTATTCCCGCTCGCGAGGTCATTCTCGCCGTGAGGCGGCCCGAAGGGCTGAGCCTGCACAACATCCTCGAAGGGCGTGTCGCCGCGGTCGCCCAGGATGCCGAGGGGCACCTGGTGCAGGTTGTCATCGGTGAGACACGGCTCCTCGCCTCGGTCACACGCGATGCGGTCAACCGGCTCGCGCTCGCGCCCGGCGCGCCCGTCTACGCGCTGATCAAGTCACTTTCGATTGATATGTACGGAACCGATCGGCGATCGGCGACCAGCAATCAGCCGTCAGCGAACGAGATGGACGTAGCGCGCGGCC
>JBOGIN010000130.1:0-5092 GCA_050742275.1 Vicinamibacteraceae bacterium | reverse complement strand
GCCTAAAGGCCGCGCGCTACGTAATTTATTCACAGGCTCTAAAGGCCCCTCGCTACAGGCTCCCGCCATACAAACGATCGAGAAAGCTGACGCCGTGGTCGAGCGGACCCACATCAAATCCTGCCGCCAGCGTTTGACCGAGGTCGGCAAAGCTGGCCCGCTCGCCGAGGTCGACCCCCGCCCGCACACCCGCGCCCACCAGAAGCACTGGGACGTGCTCGCGGGAGTGATCAGTGGACGGCGTCGTCGGGTCGTTGCCGTGATCCGCCGTGATCACGAGCAGGTCCGCGTGGCCGAGGCGCGAGACGAGGTCCGCCAACCGCGCGTCGAAGCGCTCCAGGTTTCGCGCGTAGCCTTCCACATCGTTGCGGTGGCCGTAGAGTGTGTCGGAATCCACGAGGTTGGCAAAGACCAGACCGCGCTCCATGGTCCTGACGACCTGCTCGATCGCATCCATGCCTTCGTCATCGCTGCCTGTGGGCACGTGCGTCGAGATACCGCGGCCAGCGAAGAGATCGTTGATCTTGCCGATCGCCACCACCGGCCAGCCAGCGTCGGTCAAGCGATCCAGCAGCGTCTCGCACGGCGGCGTCCGGGCCAGATCGTGCCGACGGGCCGAATCACGCTGGAACCGACCCGGCCTCCCCACGAAGGGTCGCGCAATGACCCGCCCGACGCCGAGCCCTTGCGCTACCAGGTCGAAGGCAATCTCGCAATAGCGATAGAGCTCGTCGACGGGTGTCACGTCCTCATGTGCGGCCACCTGGAAGACGCTGTCGGCCGACGTGTAGACGATGGGCCGGCCGGTCCGGAGGTGTTCCTCGCCGTAGCGCTCGATGACCTCGGTGCCGGAGGCCGGATGGTTGCCCAGCGTCGCGCGCCCGATTCGCCGCTCGAACGTCTCCATGACATCGCGGGGAAAACCGTGGGGAAAGACCGGAAATGGCTCGTCGAGGACGACCCCCGTGAGCTCCCAGTGGCCGGTCACCGAGTCCTTGCCGGCCGATGCCTCACGCATGCGGCCGAAGGCGCCTGCCGGCTGCGCCGCGGGCTCGATCCCGCGCAGGACGACCACGTGGCGAAGGCCCAGCCCACACAGCACCGGTATATGGAGTTGCACGTACGCGGAGACGTTGCCGAGCGTGTTGCTGCCAGCGTCCCCGTACCGGCCAGCATCTGGCAGCTCGCCGATGCCGACCGAATCGAGCACGATGACAATTGCCCGCCGCCACGGCAAGCCGCGAGCGACGGCCTCAGGATCCACGTGTTGGGCGGTGGGGGTCACCTTTCACGGGCGGCAATTAGGAATCGTGCGAGCCAAAGTAATTGGTGAGCGTGCGGCCCGACCGGATGGTCGAGATGGCGTGCTTGAAGATCATGTGGTCGGCGCCATCCAACTCGACAATGATGGCGAACCGATCGAAGTTCTTGATGCGGCCCTCCAGCGCCTGACCGTCCATGAGTCGCACGGAGACCACCAGCCGCTCCCGGCGGGCGTGATTGAGGAATACGTCCTGAATGTTCGGCGGTGACGACGCCCGAGATTCGCGAGTCTGTGCCATCAGTGCCCTCTCCAAATGTCCAGCACGGCCTCCGCGGCCGCACACGTCGTCGGCCACTCACCCGCACCGTCCAGCCAATGTAGATTAGGCTCTTTCCGAAACCAGATCAACTGTCGCCGGGCATACTGCTTGTTCTCTCGAACGATCAGCGCGCGTGTCGCGGCTTCGTCGCGCACCCCGTGGAGCATCTCCAGGATCTGCCGGTACACGAGGCCGCTGAACGGGTGCGCAGCCTCCGGCACGCCGGCCGCCAGGAGGCGCCGGACTTCGTCCACGACGCCACGCGCGAACTGCTCGTCCACACGTCGCGCCACACGCTCGGCGATAAGGGCTGGAGGCAGCCGCAGACCAAAGGCGAACGTCCGGTACTCCGGCAGGGGCGGCCGAGTCGCGGCAAAGTGCGCCGACAGCGGCCGCCCCGTCGAGAAATACACTTCCAGCGCGCGCACGAGACGCTTCGCGTCGCGCGGCATCATACGCGCCGCGGAGGGCGGATCGACGCGCGCGACCATCCGATGCAGGAATGGGGCGCCACGCCGGGCGCCAATCGCATGCAGCCGTGTGCGTAAGCTCTCGCTGCGGCCAGCGCCGTCGAAGAGGCCCCGCGTGAGCGCGCGATAGTAGAAGCCCGTTCCGCCGACCAGAATTGGAATCTTCCCGCGCGCCGTGATCTCGCGGATGACGCCTGCCGCATCACGTGCGAACTGCGCGGCGGAGTACGTCTCGGTCGGTTCGAGGATGTCGATGAGGTGGTGCGGAATGCCGCGACGCTCCGATATCGGCACCTTGTCCGTGCCGATGTCGAAGTGTCGATAGACGGCCGTCGAATCGCAACTTACGATCTCGCCTCCGTGGCGCTCCGCGAGATCGAGCGCCAGCCGGCTCTTTCCGGTTGCGGTGGTCCCGAGGATCGCGACGAAAAGCGGCACGTCGGCTTACCACCACCACCGGACCACCGCGAGCGCGAGCAGCGCGGCGAGGAGGAGGAGCATACCGAGCTGCTGCGAACGGGTGGGCCACGGCATCACTGCGACGATGGCCACTCGTTGTAGTAGAAGGTGACGGTGAAGAAGACCTTCTCGTCCGGGTACTCGGACGGCAGGGACCTTGTGGGGCTCGACCAGCGCAGCGCGTTGACAGCGGCCCGATCGAACGCGTCGATGCCGGAGGTTCTGACCACGGTGATGTCGCTGATACGGCCGTCCTTCCACACGTTGAGCGTGATGACGACGTGCCCCTTCATGACGGCCGCGGCCTCCGGCACCAGCCAATTCGACCGCACCTGGGCGCGGAAGAACCGGATCCACGGTCCGAACTCGACGCCCTTTCGGTCGAAATCGAAGTCTTGACCGAAGCGCCCTCCACCCCCCTCAGGGTTCTCGAAGGTCTCCTCCGGGATGTAGCGCTCCAGGTCTTGCAAGGCGCGTCCCAGCACATCGCCAGGCGAGCTGCGCGCTTGCGGTTCGATTGCTGGTGCCGTCTCGGAGCGCTCCGGCACCGGCTCGGCGCGCTCACGCTCTGGCAGCTCCAACTGCGCCGCGTCGTTGGTCTGATTTTCGGCCCGTTCTGGCGGCTCAGCCGGTGGCGCCGGCCGCGCCGTGTCCTCGCCCCGCCGAGGGGCCTCGGCGTCCCGCTCCTCGACGAAATCTGGCGAGTTGCCGCGCGAGAACGGCAGCTCGTTGGTCGGACGCTCGGCCCGCTGTGGCGCCTGCGCTTCGCCGTCACGGTCCGAGAGCAGGGAATCTGGCGGCGGCTTGGGTGGCGGCTCGGGGACCCGCGGCAGGAGAAAGACGAACCGAGGCGCCGATTCCAGCCGCTTCGACTCCTCTTTCACGACCTGTGCACGCGCCTCGTCCGCCTGTTTCAGCAGCGCCTGCACGAAGGGCAATCGCGGGCCCAACAGGAACGCGACAAGCACCAGGAGGTGAAAAATGATCGAGAGAAGGATGCCCTCGCGCCGCGAAATCGCGCTCTCGAGCTCTTCTGGCTCCGGGCGAAACTCGTCAATGATCAAATGCACAGGAGTACTTAGGCGAGTATAAATGCAAAAAGGAAGCCGAGCACGTGGGCGAGCCAGCTTTGGCTCGTTCGTGGCGAAGATGCGAAAAGGGGACAGTCTCAGGCAGCGCGTGGTTCGGCGGTTGGCTTCGCCGCAGCGTACATATAGACGATGCCGAGACTCAGTTGGACGATGCGCACGGCTGACAGGCCTTGAGATTCGATTGTCGCAGCCACCTGTTCAGGTGGAGCAAAGGCGTCGACCGAGGCAGGCAGATACGTGTAGGCGCTGCCGTGGCGAGACACCAGGCGACCAACGCGCGGCAGAACGTGCCGAAAGTACCAGAGGTACAGCGATCGCACGACCGGCAGGCGCGGCGCCCCGAACTCGAGAATGGCGATGCGTCCACCAGGACGCAGCACGCGCGCCACTTCAGCCAGTGCGACCACTGGCGTCTCCACATTGCGCAGGCCGAACGCCATGGTCACGGCGTCGACGCTGGCGTCTGCCAGCGGAATGCGCATCGCGTCGCCGCGGAGCAGCGGCACACGGCGCTCCTTCCCCTTCGTACGTACTTTTGCCAGTCCCACGCGAAGCATCTCGGCGGAGAAATCCACGCCCACGACGCGGCGCGCCCCACGCGGGCGGCACAGGCCGAGCGCAAGGTCACACGTGCCGGTGCAGAGATCGAGCACGACTTCACTGCCGGTGAGCCGCAGCGCAGCGACGGCGCGCGCGCGCCAATAGAGATCCAAGCCGGCGCTGAGCAGATGGTTCAGTAGGTCGTACCGGCCGGCGATCGCGTCGAACATGCCAGCGATTTCCTGCGGCCTCTTGCCCAGCAACGGCGTGGAGCCCGTGCCGGCCTGGTGCGGCTCGCCTACAGTGGTGCTCATCGCGGCTCCCAGCGCGGATAGAGGTCATGATCGAAGCCAAGCGCCGACAGCACCTTCCCGGCCATGAAATCAGCTAGATCGTCGAGGGTGCGCGGAAGCTGATAGAAGGCGGGCATGGCGGGAAGCACCAGCGCACCGGCCTCGCCGCACAGCAGCATGTTCCGCAGCTGCGGCAGGCTGAGTGGTGTCTCGCGCGGAACGACCACGAGCGTTCTCCGCTCTTTCAGCATGACGTCCGCGGCACGCTCGACGAGATTGCGCGACAGACCGTGGGCGATGCCAGCGAGCGTCTTCATCGAGCAGGGCACGACTGCCATCGCATCCGCCCCGCCGCTGCCGCTCGCAATGCGCGCCCCGAGATCTCTGTTACGGTGCAAGGTCAGCCGCCCCTCGTGCACCCCCTCGCCGTACCGGCTCACGAGGTACTCCATGAGCCGATCCACGGCCGCCTCGTCGCCCAGCTCATCACGCAGCAGGCGCCTGCCATAGTCGGTCACGATCAGATCGATGGCGCAGCCTCGCGCGAGCAGCGCGGCGAGCGTGCGCACGCCGTAGAGCGCCCCGCTGGCGCCGGTGATGGCGACGGCGATATTAGTGGACATAGAGGGACACGCTCGTCGTGAGCAGGTACAGGA
>JBOGIN010000129.1:0-2596 GCA_050742275.1 Vicinamibacteraceae bacterium | reverse complement strand
GCGTTCACCCATCCGGCTCTCGGCTCTTCCTGAGAAGCTCTGGACCGGGCGTCCGAGCGTGGCCTACGTCGCGTTCGATGTTGCTCGGCGACCCGAACCGGATTGCGCTGCGCAGACGGGCCTACCTAGCGCCGCGTTCATAGACGTCAGAGCGCCTCAGAAGGCAGATCGCGGTCGTTGAGCCAGATTTCCAGCGCTCGCAGCTGTTCCTCGGCACCGGGGCGGAAGAGTGGGCTGGGAGCCCCGATCGACCGCGCGGCCTGCGCGGGTAAGTCCGCTCTGCGCATCCGGCCAAGCCAGTGAACGCTGCGAATGTGGTAGTAGCTCGGCACTGGCGGGTCAGCCGCCAAGCGGTATCCGCCGGTGACGATACCGAGCAGAACCTCCCCTGAGGCGCGGTCTGCCGTGATCACTCGGTCGCCGATCTCCATCTCGTGGACGAAGCGCAGCAGCAGAGTCGCGAAGCTTTGGTCTCGGCCGCTCTGCACAAGGACGCCGGGCTTGTCATGTGCAAGCGCTCGCATGACCGCTTTGAGGGCGTCTGATCGGTTCAGCGTGGCGAGATCTTCCACGGGGGGCAAAGCGAGTCCGACGATGCCGGCCGCCTCGAACTGGCGGGCATCGCGCCCGCGTCTGCCGGCGTGGACGACCCAGACGTGGGGTGAGGACTGCATTTCCACTCGCACCCTGACTCTATTCCGTATCCGGCACGGTCCGGTACGCCATCGGACGGCTCCGTCAGGCGCGCCCGCTACTGTCAACGAGCGGCACCGTCGTGAGCCGCTGTCGGACCCCTTGATCCGATTGGGAGGCACGTGAGCGTCGCTCCGACTGAGTTTGCTGTGGACCTTCAGGCGCACGATCGCGCCGCGACAGAGGTCACGCGTGAGCCAAGCGCCTGTGTGTTTCGTCCGGTTCAGTATCTGGGCTGCAAGCTCAGGTCTCTTACTGCCATCGTCGACGCGATCACTGACATCGCTCCGCCGTCGGGGCGAGCCGTTGATCTCTTCACCGGCACTTCAGTTGTCGCGCAGGGGCTCGCGGTTCGTGGGCATCAGGTGGTTGCTCTTGACGTAATGGGCTACAGCGCGACGTTCGCTCGCGCGACCTTGGGTGTGGATCGACCCGAACGGTGGTCAGATATTCGGGACACCGCCTCGGTTGTCTGCAATACACCTGAGCCAGCGTGGTACGAGCCATGGCTGGACTGGGCGCTTGAGGAGGAGCTGGCCATTGCCACGGCCGACGGAGACGCGCTCCTCGCTCAAGCAGTTGAACTGCCGCAGATCTGGAGACCCGCCGGCGCGTCGCGTGCGCAACTCGCGCAGTTCGCGCGACTGTCCAGCCAAGCCGGACATGACGTCGCTCCGGCCGTCGGTATCGCTTCGAGCCACTATGCGGGGACCTACTTCGGCATCCGCCAGGCGCTCGAACTCGACAGGATGCGCGCAGCGATCGCGTCGCTCCGCAAGACCCAAGACATCGACTCGTGGTCAGAGGCTGCGCTTCTAACGGCACTGCTGTCCGCGGCGTCCGCCTGCGCCTTTAGCGCAGGAAAGCACTTCGCTCAGGCACATCGCATCCGGGACGGAAAGGATAAGACGTTTCTCCGGCAGCGCGTCGTCGCGGACAGGTCGCGTGATGTACGCGAGGTCTTCGCAGGTCGCCTTGATGAACTCCTGAAAGTCGCATGTCCGCCGGGTGAAAAGCACGCGGTCATCCAGGCGCCCTTCGAGACGTGGCGTTCCGAAATGCTGGAAGACATTGACGTCGTCTATGCGGATCCGCCGTACACGGCGCAACAGTACTCGCGCTTTTATCACGTGCTCGAAGTGCTTGTGACCAACCGCGTGCCGCTTCTGCAACGCGTTCGTGGCGAGGTGACGCGAGGGCTTTATCCCGAGGGACGGTTTCTTTCCCGGTTTTGTTCCAAACGTGCCGCCGTCGCGGCCTTCACCGATCTCCTCGAGCTGGTCGACGACCTCGGCGCCGGCTTAGTCCTAAGCTACTCGGCGTCCAAGACCGGCAGCACCGGCAACGATCGGATGATCTCGCTCAACGAGCTGCTGGTCGCTTGCACAGATCGGCTTTCGCCGAAGAGGGTTCGGCTTGTGGAGCTCGGTCACGTGTATCGCCAGTTCAACCAGGAAGCATCAGCCGTTCAGGATCGGGCGGACGGCGAGTACCTGATCATCTGCGATGCTTAATAGGTACCTAGGCAAGAAAACCGAACTGCTCGGTCCGATTATGCGAGCCATCGAGCCCCTTAGTCGACCGGGTAACCTCATCTGTGACATCTTCTCTGGCACCTTGGCCGTCTCCCTCCGCCTGAAGTCGAGCGGCTATCGCGTGGCCGCGAACGACATCAATCTGTTCTCGACTGTATACGGCCAGGCATACCTCCTGAACAGCGACGTCCCCGAAGCACCCGTTGATCTGCTGCTGCCAGCACACGTGCGGCCGACTTGCTTGTCCTCCGCTACCAACGTTCTTTGCGGGCTACACGGCACCCAGGGCTACGTCTTTCTCGATGATGAGGCACGCGTCGATCGCTTCCGCAACCTGATCGCGATCTTGACGTATCTGCAGGCTGCCT
>JBOGIN010000128.1:0-2799 GCA_050742275.1 Vicinamibacteraceae bacterium | reverse complement strand
GATCTGGTGTCCGCGCTCGTTGTACTCGAAGGTGACGGCGGAGCTGTCTTCCCGCCACTCGAGCTCCGACAATTCGAACGGATTGGGAAACAGCTCGTGATCGACGACGAGCTGTTTACGGGCGTCGACGTGGAACAGCACCGGCCGCTCGATATCGATCACGTCGCCCGGCTTGGGATAGAAGCGCGCGAAGTGCTTGGGTTGAAGCTGATCGTCCGGCGACGATTCGATGTAGTGCACGAGACGCCGGTAGCCTGGCGTCAGCCGATATGCAGCGAGCTTCGTCGAGTCGGGCGACCACTCGAGCGACCTCAGCACGTAGCAGTCGCCTTCGGAGCCGTCCACGCTGAGGTGCACGAGGTCGGTCGAGCCGGTGGGACGAACGGCGACGTTGTAGTTGTCGATGAGCGCTTCCCACTTGCCGTCCGGTGAGAGGTTTGGCTCGTCGATCTCCTCGGGCTCGCTGCAGGGAGGCGAGGGTTGCTCTCGATCGAACAGCCCCGTCCTCTCCGCTCTCTTGCACGTGTAGCCGGAAAGGTCGCATTCCCAGCGGTCACCTTCGATGCTCAGCTCGAGGCGCTTTCCCTCGTCGACGAGGTCGATGCCGCGAGACGGCAAGTCGAGGGGCTCCTGGGGCTCACCGGTGGCTTTAGAGAGTGCATCCGCGAGCCTGTCGTGGTCGAAGGCCGGCTGCTTCTGTAAGGTGCCCGCATCGACCGTGAAGAACTGGTGGCCGCCCTTGACGGACGTGCGGTACCAGAAACGGTTCGTGTCATCGATCCAGCGCGCCGCTCCTGGGATGTTCTCGGCCGCCGCTTCGTATCCCTCACGAAGGCTCATGGCCCTCTCGTAGTCCGCACGTGTGCCCTGCGCGCCCGCGAGCGCAGGTGCCATCACCGCGATGGACAGGAGAGCGACAGACCGGAGCGAGCACACTACCACCACGGCAACCTCCGTTTCTGCAAGGGTGTACGTAGCGCGCGGCCTTCGAGCCTGTGAAGAATTCAAGTAGGGGCCGCCTTTAGGCGGCCCATGACGGCGCGAGTTCGGGCCCTATCGGCCATGGGGGTCCGCCTAAAGGCGGCCCCCACGAATTGATTCACACGCTCTAAAGGCCTGCGCTACTGACCGGTTTCGGATTTCTGTTTGGCCAAGCTCGCGCGACCCTCGTCGACCATCTCCTTGACTTCCTTCATCAACGTGGGCACGTGATATGGGATGCCGTCCTTCAGCGTCCACTCGATGCCACCGCCGCGCGCATTGCGGACCGAGGTGTCGCCAGGGTTGACCGGCGAATAGTTGTTGACCACCTTGTCGCCAACCATCATCACGTCGGCGCCGTACGGACTCAGCAGGCGCAGGTTCTCGAGCGGGTTCCCGTTGACGACCAAGAGATCGGCGACGAGTCCGACCCTCACGCGGCCGATGCGATCGTCGAGCCCCACGACCTTCGCCCCGTTGGCGGTTGCATGCTTGATCACCTCGAGCGGATGGAAGCCCGCTTCCTCGTGGAGCTCGAGCTCACGAATCATCCCAAACCCGTAGAGCGACCCGTACAGATAGCCGGCATCGTCCCCCGTCGTGATGACGCCGCCCTTGACGCCAAACTCACGCAGCGCGTCCATCCACACACGGTACGTGTGCCGCCAGCGCACCTCCTGCGTGTTGGTCCAGCCGAGCCAGTAGGTGGCGTGACGCTGAAGGCTCGGTTTGTAGTACTCCGCAAGCGAGGGGTGGAGGTAGTCCTCGTACCAAGGCAGGTTCTGCGCCTTGATCAGATCGCGCGACGCCTCGTAGGTCGACATCGTCGGGCTCCAAGCGACGCCCTTCGCGACCATGAGATCGAGCAGCGCGGAGAGCTTCGCACGATTGAGATTGGGCTGGATGTAGAGCTCGCCGGCCCGACCGAAGCGATGGAGCTCGTTGGTGTAGTTCGTTTCCGGCGGAAAGTTCTGTATGCCGTCGAGCGCCGCGTCCGCGACGCCGTAGAAATGCTCGATGCAATCGACACCGAGCTCCACATAATCTCGAGCCGTCGTCTCCTCCACGCCGATGTGCGTCGTCGTCCGCAGGCCGACCTTCTGCGCCTCGTCGAGCAAGGCCTCGAGCTGATCCCGGTCCAGGCCGCCGATCTTCAAACCGTCACCGCCCGTCTCCTTGACCTTGCGAACGCCCGCCCGGATCGCCTCGGGCGTGCGCAGCTCGCCCAACGACGGCCGCTCGTAGACGAGGATCCGCGGCGCGACGACTTGATGGGCCGCCGACTGGGCGCGCCATTTCTTGGACTTCTCGTAGTCGCCGCCGACCTCGCGCGCGGTCGTGGTGCCGGACGCCAAATAGAGGTTGCGCTCGTACTGGATGGGCATCGGGATGCCCTTCTTCCGCTCCTCGTGCCAGTGCATGTGCGTGTTGACCATGCCGGGCATGACGTACTTGCCGGTGGCATCGATGACGGCATCCGGCTCTGGAGCCTTCTCCTTCTCCTCGGGATCGTCGGTTGGATTGGACGACTGGATGCGCGTGATGCGCCCATCCTCGATGTGGATGTTGACCGGCCCGAACGGCGGCTTGCCGCTTCCGTAGATGACCATGGCATTGCGAATCAACAGCCGCTTGTACTGGGCAGCATGCTTGGCGGTCGTGCTCGCGGAGCGCTCTTGGTCTTGCGCCTTCGTGCTGGTTTGCACGAGCCACGGCGTGATCGCCAGCAATCCACAGACCAGAACCCATCGCGCTGGCCGACGTCGAGCCATCCGAACCTCCGATCTAGAGGACACTTCGAATCATTCCGCCATCGAC
>JBOGIN010000127.1:0-7755 GCA_050742275.1 Vicinamibacteraceae bacterium | reverse complement strand
CCATCTGCTTCGCGGAGAGCACGCCCAGGAGACCGACTGCGCCGTCACCCACCACCGCGACGGTCGCGCCTGGCTTGACGTTGGCCGCGTCAGCAGCGAACCAACCGGTCCCCAGCACATCAGACGTGGTCAGCAGGCTCGGAATCAGGTCGTCGGGTGGAACATCGGCCGTCGCGACGAGCGTGCCGTCGGCAAGCGGAACGCGGAACAACGGCGCCTGCGCACCGGACAGGAACTCTCTGTGCACGCAGGATGACTGATAGCCGTACTGGCAATGCGGGCAGGCATTGTCGGACGTCGCGAACGACCCGACCACGAACTGGCCCCGCGCGATCGTCCTGACCTGGTTGCCGACCTCCTCGACGATGCCGCAATACTCGTGGCCCATCGGCGTCGGGCCGGTGACGCTCTGCACGCCGCGATAAGGCCAAAGGTCCGAACCGCACACGCACGCGGCTGCCATCGTGATGATGGCGTCCGTGGGTTCGAGAATGGTGGGGTCTGGGCGTTCCTCGGTGCGTACGTCGCGGGGTCCGTGAAGTATGGTGGCTCGCATGCTTCCGCTCCTTACAGGGTGAAATCGACGACCGACGACCGGCGTGTCACAAGACTGGCAGAACGCTGGTCGAAGGCCTGCGGGTCCGGCGCGACCTCGGCGGCGACGGCCACTCTGCCTGCCTTGAGCGCCAGAAAGGCTGCCGCGCACAGAACGACGGCGCTGACAGCGAAGGTGCTTTGATAGCCGCTCATGTCGAACAGGAATCCGCCAAGAGAGGCACCCAGGCTGTAGAGCTGCGTGTTCAGCATCGATCCGATAAGCGAGGTCCCGATCAGACCGGCAACGCCGACAGCCAACAGCATCAACGACAGCGCTGACACGTCGACCTTCGTCACCGTCTCGAGAAACGGCCGCAAGTAGGTGAACAATGCGAACTGCCCCATGAACAGCAGCATGATCGCGGCCATTCCATAGGCGACTGGAGGTCGAGCCAGGAGCGTGAAGACATTCATCGACACGGACTGCCGATCCGAACGCATCGATGGGATGGTCATGAGTTGCCACGCGAGGGCCACAGCCGCCAGAGGCACGACACAAAAGAACGTGCCGCGCCAGCCGATGATGCCGCCAACAAAGCTTCCGAGAGGCGCAGCGATCGTCGCGGCCAACGCGTTTCCGCCATTCAGGATGGCCAGTGCGTGCGGTACTCGCTCGTCTGGAACCAGACGCATCACGGTCGCCGTCGACATCGACCAGAAACCGCCGATGGCCACACCGAGCAGGGCCCGGCCAAGCATCAGGATCGCGAAGTTGGGGGCCGTGGCGACCAGAGTCCCGGACACGATCATCAGCACAGTCAAGGACAACAACACCGTGCGCCGGTCGAGACGAGCTGTCACGGCTGCGACGAAGAGACTCGTCAGCACCGCAAAGAGGCCTGAGATAGAGATGGCTTGCCCTGCCTGGCCCTCCGTCATCCGAAGATCGGAAGCGATCGGTGTCAACAGACTGACCGGCATGAACTCGGAGGCGATGAGCACCATGACGCACAGCGCCATGGACAGCACGGCTTCCCGGCCAGCTGAGCGTGTATCGACGACCTCGGCGTGCAACGCCATGTCCGACCCGACCTCCTCCGAACCAGCCGTCGGGGTGTCGGGGTCTAAACAATCCGTCCCTCGTCGCGATCTCACAATTTCCTCCGAGAGTCAGCGTACGAGGAAGCGATTGAACTGAGTAGTCAGGAAAATCTGCAAAGGCTGTTGACGAGAAGTCAACAATCGGGCGAGATGAACTCAGAGAGCCGGACGGAATTGTTTGACGCGAGCCCGCCACCAAGCGCCCCCCAGACGGGAAGCCGAAATCTTTCGAATTTTCATCAAGCGGTCAGCCCACTCGCTGTCTGGCCCGTCGGACAGCCAGTACAATCCGAGAATGCTGTTGACAGGGAGCACACAATCATGCGCGACGAACTGAGTGTTCTCTCGGCGTTTCTGACGGTGGCAGAAGAGCGCAGCTTCACGCGAGCGGCGAAGCAGTTGAACATCTCAACGTCCGGATTGAGCCATGCGATTCGGCGGCTGGAGGAGCAGATCGGCGTGCGACTGCTCGCGCGTACCACGCGCAGTGTGTCGCCGACCGATGCTGGCGAGCAGCTTCTTGCGCACCTCCGACCGGCGCTCGCCGACATTCGCGGGACGTTGACAACATTGTCGGGGCTGCAAACCAAGCCGGTCGGCCGTGTGCGGCTGCTGTGTCCGCGACTCGCGGCAAAGACGGTCCTGGCTCGGAAGCTCGGGCGGTTCGTCCGCCATTACCCGGACGTCGTGCTCGAGGTCACGACCGACGACAGTCGTGTTGATCCCGTGGCCGCGGGTTTCGACGCGGCCATTCACTTTGGCGAGTACATCGCGCAGGACATGGTGGCCGTCCGTGTGTCGCCGGACATCCGACATGCGATCGTCGGCGCCCCTTCGTATTTCAAGTCCCACGCGATGCCGGAATCGCCGCGAGAGCTGCTAAGTCATCGATGTATCAACTTCCGCCATCGCGGGGAGAGCGTCTATAGGTGGGAGCTCGACAAGGGTGATGAGTCGGTGGCCATCGCGGTCAGTGGCTCGCTTATCCTTGACGATGAAGACCTCGTCGTGCAGGCGGCTATCGACGGCGCCGGCCTGGCGCTCGTGGCCGAAGATCGGGCTGCGCCCCACCTCGCACAGGGGGAACTCATGCGCGTCATGGAGGACTGGACTCCTCCGTTCCCGGGCTTCTTTCTTTACTATCCGCATCGGAAGCAGCAGCCAGCTGCGCTTGCGGCTGTCATCGAAACGTTCCGTTTTGTGAACTGATCGCGATGCCATTCGTCAGCTCCTTGATGCGGGCGACGCCTTCAAGCCGCGTTCGGTCACGATGTCGGTTGCGCCGAACTGGCGCGCGGGCGTCTGTCGCCACACGTGCCGGCACATCGCGATGATTCGCTCAGCGCCCACCGCATTCGCAACCCTGAGTTGGCCGCACGTCATTATTGAATCCCTGTCACAAGCCCTTGCGAATCTCGCCGGCTACTCAGATCGCGGTGTGCGGCCTACCATCAAACGCGGAGCCTGCAATGAACGACGAATTCGACGACACATCAGCACCCGAGCTGACGGCGGACGAGGAAGCGCTGCTGAAGGAAATGCCGACGTTGACCAACGTCGGACAGACGCGGCGCCAGTTTCTCGGGCAGACGATCGGCGGAAGCCTCGGGGTGTTCGCGCTCGAGCTGCTTGCGCATGAAGAAGCCCTCGCTGGGTTGACCCCTTCTCCCGAGGCGGTGTTTGCTCCACAGGCTGCGGCAGAGCACCTCATCAAGATCGCCCTCGACGTCAACGGCGCGACACGGACTTTGGAGATCGATCCGCGCGTCGTCCTGCTGGATGCACTCCGCGAAGGCCTCGAACTGACCGGCACCAAGAAGGGGTGCGACCAGGGACAGTGCGGCGCCTGCACGGTGCTCGTGGACGGGCGGCGTGTCCTCTCGTGCCTCACGCTGGCGGCGAGCGTCGAGGGTCGGCAGATCACGACCATCGAGGGGCTCGCGAAGGGTGACCAATTGCACCCGATGCAAGCCGCATTTATCAAGCACGACGGCTTTCAGTGCGGGTACTGCACGTCGGGACAGATCTGCTCTGCCGTCGCCCTGCTCGAAGAGGCGCGCCGCGGTGATGCGAGTCACGTCACGCAAGGCGTGACGGTCGCGACCACCCAGCTCACCGACGATGAAATCCGTGAACGTATGAGCGGCAACATCTGCCGGTGCGGTGCGTATCCGGGGATTGTCGCGGCGATTCAAGAGGTCCATTCCGGCAAGCAGGCAGCGCGCACGTGGGGGTACGCCGACGCGACACAGGTGGCGCGCGTGCGGAAGGAGGACGGCGATGCGACCGTTTAAGTATCTGCGGGTGACCGACCTCGACGGCGCGGTTCGTGCAGTCGCAACGAACCGGCAGGCGAAGTTCCTGGCGGGCGGTACCAACGTCCTCGATCTGATGAAAGAGGACGTCGAGCGTCCGACGGAGCTCGTGGACCTCACGCGGTTGAGGCTCGCCCAGATCGTGCCTTCGCGCGGCGGCGTGTCCATTGGCGCCCTCGCAACGAACACCGATACGGCCAATCACCCGTACATTCGCCAGAACTATCCGCTCCTGACGCAAGCGATCGTGGCGGGCGCCTCCGCACAACTGCGCAACATGGCGACGAATGGGGGCAACCTCTTGCAGCGGACGCGGTGCCCGTACTTCTACGACACCGCCATGCCGTGCAACAAACGGCAGCCCGGGAGTGGCTGCGGGGCTCTCGAGGGGCTGAACCGGATGCACGCGATTCTCGGATGGAGCGACAAGTGCGTCGCAACCTATCCGGGCGACATGGCGAACGCGCTCTACGCGCTCGATGCCGTTGTGAGCGTCCGGCGCCCAGGAGGGCGTGATCGCAGGATCCCGATCGCCGAGTTTCATCGTCTGCCGGGCGACACCCCCGAGACGGACACGAACCTGCAGCACGGCGAGCTCATCGTGGCCATCGCGCTGCCCAGGTCGACCTTTGCGAAGAACTCCTACTACCTGAAGGTCCGCGACCGCGCCTCGTACGCGTTCGCGCTTGTCGCCGTTGCCGTTGCGTTGGAAATGGATGGCGGAAGTATCAGGCAGGCGCGTGTCGTGCTCGGAGGCGTGGCGCACATGCCGTGGAGAAGCCAGGAGGCGGAAGCGGCGCTGTCCGGACAGCCATTGTCAGAGGGAGCGTTTCGGCGCGCGGCCGAAGCCGCGCTTCGAGATGCGAGGCCCCTCGTCCATAACGGCTACAAAGTGGAGCTGGCGAAGCGCGCCGTGGTCCGTGCGCTGATGCGCGCAGGCAAGCTGGCGTGAGCACCGCGAGCGGGTTGGAGACTAGTCGATGCCGAGATACATAGGCAAAGAGATGAGCCGCGTCGAGGGCGTGGCGAAGGTGACGGGCCAGGCGAAGTACGCCGCGGAGTTTCGCGTTCCGAATCTCGCGCATGGCTTCATCGTGCTGGGCAGCGTGGCGAAAGGCACGATTGCCGCCATAGACACGCGGGACGCCGAAGCCGCCGCAGGCGTGATTCGGGTGTTCACACATCTGAACACCCCGAAGCTTGGCAAGCCGGACCGGTCGTTTGCTGCGCTCCAGTCCGACAGAATCTTCTTCAACGGTCAGCCCGTCGCCCTGGTCGTCGCCGAGACGTACGAGCAAGCGCGATACGCGGCCAGGCTCGTCACCGTCCAGTACCACACCGAGACCCATGTGACCGACACCGAGGTCGTGCGGGGTCGCGCCCGCGTGCCCGCGCAGCCGCCAGCCCCAAAGCCTCGCGGCAACCCTGACGAGGCGATGCGCAACGCGCAGGTGAAAGTCGCAGCCGAGTACCGCATTCCGATCGAGCACCACAATCCGATGGAGCCGCATGCGGCGATTGCCGTATGGGAGGGGGACAGACTCACGATCTTCGACAAGACGCAAGAGGTCTACGGCGTGCGCGCACACTTGGCGTCGAGCCTCGGTATCCCCGAGGAGAACGTGAACGTGATCTCACCATTCGTGGGAGGCGCCTTCGGCGCGTCGCTGCGACCCCATTACTATCCGGCGCTCACGGCGGTCGCTGCCCGTGAGCTCAGACGGCCCGTAAAGGTCGTCTACACGCGCACGCAGATGTACACCGGTCACGGCTACAGGCCTTATACGATTCAGAAAGTCGCGCTCGGTGCCGAGGCCTCCGGAAAGCTCGCCGCAATGATCCACGAGGTGGTCCACAACACGTCCACGTTCGAGGAGTTCTCGGACGACACCACCGGCCTTACACGTCAGGTCTATGCGTGCCCGAACCTCCATGCCCCACTGAGGGTAGCTGACACCGATCTGTCCACGCCCACGTGGATGCGTGCGCCCGGAGCCGTGAGCGGAATGTTCGCGCTGGAGTGCGCGATGGATGAACTTGCCTACGCGCTCAAGATGGATCCATTGGAGCTTCGCCTGATCAACTACGCCGAGGTGGAACCTGAAAGCGGCCGGCCGTTCTCGAGCAAGGCGCTGCGTGAGTGCTACAGACTCGGAGCCGAGAAGTTTGGCTGGAAGGATCGGAAGTTCGAGCCGCGCTCGATGCGAGATGGGAACCGGCTGATCGGTTGGGGGATGGCCACGGGCGTCTGGGGCGCAGGCCAGATGCCCGCCACCGCCAGGATCACGTTGCGGATTGACGGACGTGCGCATGTGACCAGCGCGACCAGCGACATCGGACCGGGCACGTATACGGTGATGACGATGATTGCGGCCGAGTACCTCGGGCTGAAGCCGGAGCAAGTGACGTTCGAGCTCGGCGACACCAAGTTTCCGCAGGCGCCGGCGCAAGGAGGCTCCTGGACGACCGCAAGCGTCGGCTCGGCGGTGCATGGGGCGGCGCTGGCGATCGCCGCGAGGGTGCTGTCGCTCGCGAATCGCGAAGCGAGCTCGCCGCTGAACGAGGCCGCCGCGTCCGACGTGGAGCTGCTCGACGGCCGGTTGCAACTCAAGAGCGACCCGTCTCGTTTCGTCAGGGTGTCCGACGTGATGACGCGCAATGGCCTAACGGAAATCACCGAGACGTTCGAGTCACGACCATCGAAGGAACGCGAGAAGTACGCCACATTGGCGCACGGCGCACAGTTCGTCGAGGTGAAGGTGGATCCCGACCTGGGGATCCTGCGGGTCACCCGCGTGATCGAGGTCACGGCCTGCGGCAAGATCATCAACCCCAAGGCGTCGCACAGCCAGGAGATCGGCGGCGTGGTCTGGGGCATCGGGATGGCTCTACAAGAAGCCACGGAGATCGATCACCGCTATGGCCGAATCATGAATCCGAATCTTCAGCACTATCACGTCCCAGTGAACGCGGACATTCACGACATCGAGACGATGTTCGTCGAGGAAGACGATGCCGTGGTCAACGCGCTTGGCGTCAAAGGCATGGGGGAGCTCGGGATAGTCGGCATCCCCGCGGCGATTGCCAACGCCGTCTTCCACGCGACAGGCAGACGCATCAGAGAGCTACCCATCACGCCGGACAAGTTGCTGTAACGAGCGGACGACCCCGCGTCAGCATCCTCTGGCAGTGTCCTCGTTGACCAGGTCCCCCATCCGACCGGAGCCGGCGTGGCATCAGGCCCCATGCGGCGAGCAGTGCAGCAGTTCCCCAAGCCCAGCCCCCAAGCGCAATCAGGGCCACCGCGATCGAGGCCATGCCGAGCGGAATAGTAATCAGGACGTTATACAAGCGCGGGGCCAGAATCGACCCGATGAGCGATGTCCCGATCAGGCCGGGCACACCGACGATCAGCAGAATGAGCGACAGCGCTGAAACCTCTACTCTCGTGACCGTCTCCAGAAAGGGTCGCAGGTACGTGAACAATACGAACTGTCCCATGCACAGCAGCATGATGGCCGCCATGCCGTAGGCGACCTGGGGCCGCCGCAGCAGTGTGAAGACATTCCCAATAGCACCGTCCGGTTTTCAAGGGATGCCTCCTTGCTGAGAGGGTCAGCCACTTGCAGGTACGCCCGAGCCGGACTCGAACTTCGCGCACAAGGCTCGCTCAATCGATCACTTCGATCCTTGCGCGATGTCCGGGCGCCTTGGCAAGCGGCCCATCGCAGGTGACGATCGGCGCATCGATCGCCTCTGCGAGGGCGACGTACATGGCATCGTACGCGCTGATGTTATCCCG